>SOIC01000017.1 GCA_004377275.1 Dehalococcoidia bacterium | reverse complement strand
AAAGGCGAGACCGCTTTTCGAGAGCGGCACCATCAACCACTCGGACACCTCTCCCTCGCTATTATACAAAAGCTGCTGCCGAAACGAAAGCCTGCGTAATGGTTCGGGCGATCAGTGGCATATAGCCCCTTGCCCATTGCCCCTGTCATCGCGAGCCAAAATGAGGCAATCTCATCCTTGCGCCTTCACACCTCGTGCCTGTGATTGTTACGCCCCCTGAGGCCTAGGCCGACAGGTCGGCCGACACTTCGGCCCAGGTCGGGGTCCTCGCAATGACAATGAAAGCGTTTCACTCGGGACAAGCCTCGCAATGGCTGGTGAAAGAGTGACTTACAATGACGGTATGGTGTCACCCTTCTAGCTGAACGAGATCGGCCTTCGTTTGTGAATTCGGCCGAAGCTATGCTATAATCGCTCGAAGTTATCGGTTTAAGGGAAGCAGAGATTGATTTTAGTTTGGATTGAATTCCTCATCTGTGCCCTCCTGATTCTTTTCTCTGGAGCGAAACTAGCGCGCTACGGAGATAAAATCGCTGAAAAGACGGGGTTGGGCGGGATATGGGTTGGGCTTCTGCTCCTGGCTGCGGCAACATCTTTACCCGAGTTAATAACAGGTATTGGCGCTGTAACGTTGGTCGGGGGTGGGGAGGGCGCCAATTTAGCCATGGGCGCCGTCTTTGGCTCGAACCTGTTCAACCTCCTCATCATCGCCCTGATAGATACAATGTATCGCTTCGGGCCGCTTCTGAGTGGTGTGAGTCGTGGACATGTGCTATTGGCAGCCATCAGCATGCTGCTCATCGCCTTTGCCGGGGGTTGCATCCTCCTCAGCACAGAGGTCTGGGATGGAGCGATAGGTTGGGTGAGCATCTATAGTGTGGTACTTGTCTTGTTGTATCTGTGGGGATCGAGAATGATTTTTAAGCGGGAGCGGAATCAGACGGAGATCGTGGCGTTCCGTAGTGAGAGCACCTCGCCGCGGCGGGCATACCTGGGCTTTGCTATCGCAGCGCTGGTCATTGTTGGGGCGGGAATATGGCTAGCGCTCATCGGAGATGAGATCGCAGCTGGCACCGGCTGGGATACCACCTTTGTAGGCAGCCTTTTCCTTGCTGCCACCACCTCCCTGCCTGAGCTTGTGGTTAGCATCGCCGCATTGCGGATTGGCGCAAGGGATATGGCTATCGCTAATATGCTTGGCAGTAATATGTTCAACATGGGCATAGTGATCGCCGGGGACGACCTTTTCTATCGCAGCGGCTCCATATTTTCCGCAGCCTCATCGGGCCATGTTTTCAGTGCTGCCATCGCCATCCTGATGACCCTTATCGTTATTGCCGGCCTTGTCTTTCGCCCCAGGCGAAAAACGCCGCTCAGGATGAGTTGGTATTCTGTGGCCTTGATAGTTATTTACTTGGGAGGAGCCTATGCCCTCTTTACCGCACCTTGGGGGTGAACAGGGCATTGTCTTGGTGTCCCTTTTGTAGTATGGTGATAGGGGGTTCAAGATTAATCCTTATAGGGAGAATTGAGATGAGTAAACTGGTTAAAGAGCTGATGATCGATAAGTTCGTGAAGGTGTATGAAGATGACCAGATATTTGAGGCTGTGGCCAAGGTTGCGGAGGACTGTGAGACCCTGATCGCCTGCGTGGTGGATAGTGAGGGCAGGCTCAAAGGCATTATTACCCCCAAAGAATTGTTGAAGGCGGTAGAGGTATGCGAGTATGGAGTTACTAGGCGCCCCTTCTTTTCGGGGCGTGAGGTGCTTCACCTGCTAAGCTCAAGATATGCGCGTGATATCATGAGCGCTCCGATAAGTGTGAAGGCGGATGATGATGTGGAAAAGGCGATAGTTATCATGCTCGATAAGGGATTCTATGAGGTTCCGGTAGTCGATAAAGATGGTAAGGTAGTTGGTGAGATAAATTACTTCGGCGTAATCAGCGGCTCCATTGAGCATTGCAAGAGAGAATAGGGAATGGAACTTGAGATATATTTCAAGTTCATATTGAGCTTCGCTTTGATTCTGATCGCCGCCAGGCTTGGCGGCGAATTTGCGGAACGCTACCTCAAGCAGCCAGCAGTTCTCGGGGAACTGGTGGCTGGTATTGCTATCTCCCCCTTCGCCTTGGGTGGGCTTATCTTCGGGGATGATCCCATAATCCTGAACTTCGCTACTATCAGCGGTCAGTTTGTTGGGACCGGAGAGACCATCTCTAACTTTCATGTCATGGAGATCATTTCTCAGATAGCCGTGATCGCTCTATTATTCGTAGCCGGCGTGGAGACCAATGTCAGGGATTTTGTAAGGCAAGGGAAAACCGGGACCCTGGTAGCGGTGGGTGGGGTGATTCTGCCCTTTGCCTTCGGCTATCTCATCACCATGCTGTTTTATCCCGATGGCCCTTCAACAGCGTGGCTATTCATGGGAGCGGTGCTGGTGGCCACCAGCATTGGGATAACAGTGCGGATATTAATGGACATGGGGAGACTTAATACCCGGGCGGGGACAATCATACTGGTGGCTGCCGTTATCGATGACATCATTGGCATTATCGTTCTCTCTGTCATCGCTTCGATAGCGGACACCGGCTCAGTTGAAGCCTTGCATATTGTTCGCATTACCATGATCGGCTTTGGCGTCTGGTTTGCCTTGCTTATAATTGGCATCAAGTTCCATAAACAGATATCGAAGGTATTCCTGAGTCCGTTCAAAAGGTCGGGAACCATGCCCATCGTGGCCATTCTCATGGGCTTTCTCATTGCTTATCTGGTTACGCTGGTCGACTTACACCCCGTGGTGGGAGCATACGTGGCCGGGCTGATGTTCGCCGCCTGTGGGGAAAAAGAGGAGATAATAGAGAAAACGAGGCCAATCATGCTATTCCTGGCTCCCTTCTTCTTCTGCTACTTAGGGATGCAGGTTGATATGCCTCTTCTGGTCTCGGCAGCCTTGATCGCCTTTATCCTGATCGTATTAGCTACAGTGGGGAAGGTGGTCGGTTGCTATCTGCCGGCCAAGTTTATGGGGAGGCTCTCTCATAGCGAGGCGATGATCGTGGGTGTGGGGATGGTGCCCCGTGGCGAAGTGGGATTGATCATTGCTGGTGTGGCCCTGTTGATCCCCGGAGCACTGGGAACCGGGGATATGGTAAGCCAGCTGTTTGGCGCTGCGGTGGCGGTGAGCATTATTACCACGCTGATCACCCCGGCGATGCTGAAACCTTTCTTTAGGAGAGCGTCGGCGAAAACCTGACCCCGCCTTGCCACAGGCGCTGTAAAACGGTAAGATATAAATGGCCCCTGTAGCTCAGAGGATAGAGCACCAGCCTCCGGAGCTGGGGGCGAGCGTTCGAGTCGCTCCAGGGGCGCTG
>SOIC01000065.1 GCA_004377275.1 Dehalococcoidia bacterium | reverse complement strand
ACGAAATGACAACAAAGATCGGCATCAACGGCTTTGGCCGGATCGGGCGGCAGGTTCTCAGGGCAGTCAATGAGAACCATGCGGGAAAGCTTGAGGTGGTCGCCCTTAATGACCTTACCGATACCAGGACCAACGCCCATCTCCTCAAATATGACTCTACCTACGGCACATACCCGGGCAAGGTGGAGGTAACGGAGGATGCCCTCGTCGTCGATGGCAAGGCGGTGAAGGTGCTCACTGAGCGCGACCCGGGTAAGATCGCCTGGGCCGACTACGGGGCCGAGGTGGTGGTGGAGTCCACAGGGCTCTTCACCGATGCAGCGAAGGCTGCCGCCCACCTGGAGGGCGGGGCCAAGAAGGTGATCATCTCCGCCCCAGCGAAGGGGGAGGATGCGACCATCGTCCTGGGGGTCAATGAAAGCCACTACGACCCGAAAAAGCATCGCGTCATATCCAATGCCTCCTGCACCACTAACTGCATTGCACCCGTGGTCAAGGTGCTTCATGAATCCTTTGGGGTGGAAAAAGGGCTGATGTCCACCATCCATGCCTACACCAACGACCAGCGGATCCTGGACCAGTTCCATAGCGACCTGAGGCGAGCGCGGACGGCGGCAATGAACATCATCCCCACCACCACCGGCGCGGCGAAGGCAGTCACCGTGGTCATCCCCGAGCTGGCGGGAAGGATTCACGGCATGGCCTACCGCGTGCCCGTCCCCACCGTTTCCGTGGTGGACTTCGTCGCCGTGCTAAGTAAAGAGGTCACGGTCAATAAGATTAATGAGGCCTTTAAAAAGGCTGCCGCGGGCCGCCTAAAGGGCATCCTCGAGTTCTGCGAGGAGGAGCTGGTGAGCATGGACTTCAAGGGAAACCCCGCAAGCGCCATTTTTGATGCGCACGCGACGATAGTTATCGGGGGCAATATGGTGAAGGTGCTCGCCTGGTACGATAACGAATGGGCTTATAGCTGCCGCGTCGCCGACCTGGTAGCCTTTATCGCAGAGAAAGGTCTTTAGTTTTCCACTCCTATCGACAAAGGTGATGCCAGGGCCAAGATGACTATGGGAATATGCTTAGCAGTCACATAGAATTGAAAAGATGACGCCGAAAATGGCTGGGGTAGCGCAATGGAGATTAATAACCAAAGAGCTGACAACTCATATTCCCTTCACCGCTTTTGGAGCACTGACGGGGATTATCTTCACGGTCATAATACTCTGGGGCGGTTTTCTCGACCCAATTTACAACGCCTCTGAGACAGTTTTTTACGTCCTCCATCCCACTCATGTCTTCTTAAGCGCTCTGGTAACCACCGCGATATATAGGCTACACGGCAACAGTAAACTCTGGGCAGCGATCCTGATTGGTTATACCGGCGCCATCGGTATCGCTACCCTAAGCGATTCAATTGTTCCCTATTTAGGAGAGTCACTGGCTGTCTTGCCTGGCAGGGAACTCCACATCGGTTTCATCGAAGAACCGTGGCTCACTAATCCCCCGGCATTGCTGGGCATTGCAATCGCTTATTGGAGACCGATTACCAAGTTCCCCCACGCAGGGCATGTATTGATCAGCACCTGGGCCTCATTATTCCACATTATCATGGCATTAGGGGAATCAGTTAATTGGATTCAACTGCTAGCTATATTCTCATTCCTATTTATTGCCGTCTGGATTCCCTGCTGTCTGAGCGATATCGTGTATCCCCTGCTATTCGTAAGAGGGGCTAAGAACCATAGCCACCATTAACCATTAAAGGAAATCTGGCGAAATGCGTTGATTTAATATATAATCGAGACGCAGCCGTCTAGCTAGGAGGAAATCCCATGCGCGTTCTTCTCATGAGCACTCCCTATCCCCTTGAAGAGAACCCCATCCCTCCCCTCTCCTTGAGCTACCTCGCCGCAGTGCTCCAAAATGAAGGTATTGAGGTCCAGATCCTGGACCTTCTAGTGTCCCAGCATTCAGCCCGCAAGATCAGGGAGAGGCTTAAGGAATATCAGCCTCAGCTGGTAGGCGCTACCTGCGTTACCCTGAATTCCCCCATTGCCACCAGAAACTTGAAGGTATGCAAGGATTTTGACCCCCACGTCGTTACCCTGCTCGGTGGTCCCCATGCCAGCTTCGCCCTTAAGGAGACCCTCCTCCGGGCCCGCTGGATCGACGTTATAGTCATCGGGGAAGGGGAGCGGACGTTGGTCGAGCTGGCGAGAACCCTGGAGAAAGGCAAAGACATCCGGCAGGTGGCGGGGATTGCCTTCCGTGAGGATAACAGGGTGGTGAAAACTGAGACCCGCACCCTTATCGAGGACCTGGACGAGCTACCCACCCCAGCGCGCCACCTCTTGCCCCTCTCCAAATACCGCGCCATCGGCGCTCCCTGCACTGTAATCACCAGCAGGGGCTGTCCCTACCGCTGCATATTCTGCTCCGGGCCCCGGCTCTTCGGGCGGCGGGTTCGTTTCCGTGACCCCAAGCTGGTGGCAGATGAGATTGAGCAGATCCATAAAGGGTTCGGTTTTGAGAGGTTAAATATTGTCGATGACACCTTCACCTTGAACCACCGCCACGCACGAGCGGTCTGTGATGAAATCCTGAGGCGCAACCTCAACTTTCAATGGAATGTCTTCGCCCGCGCCGACACCGTAACCGCGGATTTACTGAAGAAGATGAGGCTGGCTGGCTGCTCCTGGCTGCTCTATGGCGTTGAGTCAGCCTCTCCTGAGATCCTGAAGACCATTAAGAAGGGAACCACCCCGGACGATATCAGGAGGGGAACCAAGCTCGCCACCGAGGCCGGGATCGGGGTCTTCAACTCCTTCATCTTCGGTCTTCCTGGCGAAAGCCCGGAGACCGCCCGCCTGTCGCTGGCTTTTGCCCATGAGCTTAACCGGGATTACGATGCCAAATACGGTTTCCACCTGTTATCCCCCCTGCCGGGAACTGAGCTCTATGAGAAGCCTAAAGAGTATGGCCTGCGCATCCTTTCCCGAAACTGGGCGAAGTATGACGCCAACGAACCGATTACCGAGACTGCTACCATGAGCCCGCAACAGGTTCTGGAACATATGGCCGACTACGACCGGATAATTGCCTATGTCTGGCAGCAGATAGAGCGCAAGGCTGCGGAGGGGGATCCCGTTTGTGCCGAAGAGGTTAAGCAAAAAGCGAGCACGGAGTTCGTCTGGAAGCTCCTCAAGGGCGATGTAATTGAGCGGCTGGGCCGGATGAAGCCTAGCGACGATCCGGTGGGGCAGCTGGCGCAGCGGGTATCCCGCAAGCTGGACGTCCCGTTGGATGTGGCCGAGCGGGAGATGGACAGACTGGTCCAGATGGGGCTTCTCCAGCGCGAGTCGGCAAACGGAAGATCAATATGGCAGTGGAGCTAGAG
>SOIC01000133.1 GCA_004377275.1 Dehalococcoidia bacterium | reverse complement strand
TCTACCGCGTGGTTCTCTGTTTGTCAATGTGTGGGGTCTCTGATTTCATCGGGGGAAATACAGGGGGATATAGCTAGCGTGAAAAAGCAGGAAGTGCCCCCTAAGCTGCGGAGCGTTCACATACCATTGACAAAAGGCGGGCATCGTGTTAGCAATTAACTGGGGAGGAGAAATGGCTGAAGAAACTAAACGGATAGTATGCGGCTTTTGTGCCAGTCACTGCCGCTACAAAATCAGGGTCGAGGACGGCCGATTTCTGGGCGCTGACCTGCGGAAGAGGACCGATTCACCTACGGCCGAGAGCTGGAGGAAGATAGTTGCGGCCTGTCCCCGCGCCATTGCGGCTCCCCAGTTTCTGTATCACCCGGACCGGCTCAACTATCCACTGAAGCGGGTTGGCGAGCGGGGCGGGGGCCAGTGGCAACAGATTAGCTGGGAGCAGGCACTAGATGAGATAGCAGAGAAACTAGCGCAAATAAGGGATAATTACGGGCCTGAGTCGCTGGCAATTACTTCGAGCGGCGAGCAGAACTCCGCCGACGAATACCGGGTGCGTTTCCAGTCCCTGTTCGGTACACCGAACTTTCTCGGCCCGCCCAGCTGCGGCGTCGGCATGACGCTGAGCCACCTCCTCACCGGGTGGATGGTCTACCTGCCCTATATCCGCCCAGAAACCCGCTGCATTGTGCTGCTGGGGGCAAATCCCGCTGCTGCCGCCCCGCAATTGTGGAACGGCATCCGTGCTTTACAGAAATTAGGCGTCAAGCTAATCGTGGTGGACCCCAGGGGTACAGACCCGGCAGTGGAAGCCGATGTGTGGCTGCAGCCCCGGCCGGGCACCGATGCTGCCCTGCTGCTGGGAATGATAAACACCATCATAAATGAGGGGCTCCACGATAAGGATTTCGTCGATCAATGGTGCCATGGATTCGACAGGCTTGCGGAACGGGTGAGAGATTACCCGCCACAGAAGGTTGCCGATATCACCGGGGTACCTGCGGAGAAGATCGTGCAAGCGGCCCGAATGTATGCCACCAACAAACCGGGCTTAATCTTCCACGTTAATGGGTTGGAGGAGCAAGCGAATGCGACTCAAGCCCTGCACAGCAGGTACATCCTGGCGGCGATAACTGGCAACATAGACATACCGGGTGGCGATGCGTTGCTGGAGCCCCATCCCAGCGTCAGGCTCGTGGCCGATGTCGAACTCCTCGATAAGATGAGCGATGAGCAGAAGAACAAGATGATCGGGGGGGAAAGGTTTAAACTCTACTCCTGGCCCGTCTTCGAGAGGCTCAGGCAGATTGTGGAGAAAACGAGAGAGAGGCCGCTCTCCAGCTTCTGGATCGCCGGCTACGCTCATGCCCCTTCCGTGTTTCGCGCCATGATCGATGGCGAACCCTATCCGGTTAAAGCGATGATCACGGTAGCCAAGAATCCCCTCCTCACATTCCCCAACCCAAAGCTGATCTATGAAGCGCTAATGAAGCTCGAGCTTCACGTGGCTATGGATGTGTTCATGACGCCCACCTGCCGCATCGCCGACTATGTGCTCCCTGCGGCCTGTGGTTTCGAGAAACCCATAATCCATGGGGGCGATTACTTCCTCCACCTCCAGGCGGGCGAAGCTGCGGTCGCCCCGCTGTATGAGCGTAAACCGGAATATTATCTGTGGCGTGAGCTCGGGATGAGGTTGGGGCAGGGGGAATACTGGCCGTGGAAGACCCTGGAAGAGGCCTATGACTATCGCCTTGCTCCGCTGGGCGTTACCTTCAGGGAGTTCATGGATAGCAAGGGCTATGATAACCCGCCGCTTCGACAGAGGAAATACGAAGAGAAGGGTTTCGGCACACCTACCGGGAAGTTCGAGCTATATTCCACAGTCCTGGAGGAGCTGGGGTATGATCCATTACCCAGTTACACGGAACCGCCGCGGAGCCCGGTCAGCGACCCGAAGCTGGCAAAGGGGTTCCCCTTGACCCTGCTCACGGGGGGTAGAAACCGCCGCTATTACCATTCCCAGGATCGCCAGCTTGAGTCCATTCGCAAACGGTCTCCCGACCCGATAGCCCAGATTAACCCGCAGCTAGGTAGCCAGCGGGGCATCAGCGATGGTGACTGGATGTGGATCGAGACGCCGATAGGAAGAGCCAAATTCAAATGCAGGTATTTTCGCGGGCTCGATCCTGGTGTGGTTCAGGCCGAGCACGGCTGGTGGTTCCCTGAAGACCTTTCCCCTGATAGCCTGTGGCGATCAAACATCAACGCTGTGCTGGACGATGATCCGGACCTCTGTGACCCGGTCAGCGGCAACTTTGTACTGAGAGGGCAATTGTGCAAGGTGTATAAGTCTGAGAACTAGTGTGGCTCAGGCAGGCCAGGCTGACTACCTATTGACATCAGCCCCTTTTCTCCGTTATATGTAGTATTACATACAAAGCGTTAATACCTTTTTAGGCAGCTTACCTGGAGGTAGCGGTGAGCACTGTAGTCTCAGTAATCGCTATTATAGCCATAGGCTACTTTCTCGGCAGCATACCAACTGCCCAGATAATGATGCGCCTTTTCCGAAAACAAGACCTACGCAAGGTGGGCACCGGCAGTGTCACCTCCACCGCCGTCATGATCCACGGGGGAAAGGTAGCAGGCAGCCTTTCCCTCCTCGGCGAGATAATCAAGACTTTCGTATGTCTCTATATCACCTACCTTATCGTCGGCGAATTATGGGCTTATCTATTAATGCTTGTGGCCGCTTCAGTAGGCCAAATCTGGAGCATCTGGCTAGGGGGAGCTGGGGGCCGAGGGCAAACTATATTCGTTACCGGCTTCTTGATTTTGTGTCCGGTTCCATTTGTGCTATCGGTCGCATGTCTGGGTCTCCTCCTCTTCGCTACCAAGCGTTTCTTCCTGAGTAATCAAATCTGGCACCTGATTGCCCCTCCGATAATGCTGCTGGCTATGCGGTTCAACCCAACGATATTCGGTGCAGGTGAGCTTTCATGGGGCTATGCTGCCACCGGCGTTGCTCTTTGTACCGTCTTCTTAATAAAGAACCGCATTTCAACCGATGAGATAGTACAATCGCAAGCCTGGGGAACATACAGCCGATACTGATAGATGTGGTGTATATCGAGGCGTAATCGCAATCCGCCCAGCTCTATTCATGACTGAACCTCATCCTGAATGTCAGGGCTCTTTACTAGCTGGGCAGTGAAGGCCGAGCTGGTGACCTCCGCGGATAAGATTACAAAGATGTCCATGAAACTATATAACTCTAGTATATACCGACCTCTTCCCAACCTGAACTGGTTCCCTCTGGAAGCGGTTTGTCTCGAGAAAGGAGTTCTCTATGACAAGCCCAGAACGGAAACATTTGGAAAAACTTGCAGCGCCCTGCGGGCTCTATTGCGGTGCCTGCTCAATCATTGCCGCCGTTAGAACGGGTGATCCCCAGCTCCTGGAGCTGATCGCCGGGGGGGTCGCTAAATATCTAGGGCATCCGGTAGAGGTAAAGGACCTTACCTGTGAGGGTTGTCTCTCAGACGTAAGAGCTATCATGTGCCGCGAATGTAACCTGCGGGCATGCGCCTTCGAGAAAGGGTTGACCTACTGCGCGCAGTGCGCTGATTTTCCCTGTCAGCAGATCATCGATTTTAATAACGATGGTTTTCGCCACCATAGTGAGGTCCTGGACAATATCCGACGCCAGCAGGAGATCGGTATTGAAGCCTGGGTTAAAGAGCAGGAGGACAGATGGTGTTGCCCCAACTGTGGCTGCGTTGTCGACTGGTATGCCGGTCAATGCCCCAACTGCAATACTACCTTGAAGGGACATTTCTAGTTGCTGCAGGTATTATCATCTGCCTGCTGGCATCTTCTGGTTTAAGGTCCGTCCAGCGCCATACTACCTGGGCTGACACCACCAAATATAAACGTTCTTGACTGAGAAGCTGACGATATGCTATTCTACACGAGTGCAGGGGATAGGACGCGCGAACTGAAAATCCGCCTGTCAGCAGTTCGACTTCTCGGCACTAAAAGCAGCGAGCGGATCATTAGGAAGTTAGCGGACGAAAAGCCGAAGTGGCGGAACAGGTAGACGCGACGGTCTCAAAAACCGTTGGGGGGCGACTCCCGTGTCGGTTCGATCCCGACCTTCGGCACTTTTACGCGCGTTGCGTCGAAGGATACGAAACGCAACAGGTTGGAAAATGCCGAGTTGTGTAGCGGTAGCACGGGGGACTTTGGATCCCTAAGCCCAGGTTCGAATCCTGGCTCGGCAGCTTTTTTGAGATTCAATGAGGGCATGGCGGCAGGTCAAGGGAGTTTCCCTTAGACTCATGGTTTTTTGCCCTATTAGGCGTTACAGTATTAGCTGCCTCCCAAAGGAAGGCAGCGGAGTAAAATTTCCCCGATAGCTCAATGGTAGAGCGGGCGGCTGTTAACCGCTAGGTTCGAGGTTCGAATCCTCGTCGGGGAGCCATTTCTTTATGATATGAAGAACGTGCTTAATCTCCTTGGACAGATCTAACGAAGCCTGAGTTGTGAGTCCTTAACTGGAACAAATCCGCGAGCGATAAAGGCACCAAGTTAAGGTTTTTGAAATCAGGGTTTTGCTCTCCTCCAGATACGAGAAATCCCCTCGGTGACTTCCAAGCAGGTTGCCGCGGGTTCGGGTCCCATCTCCCGCCGCCTGCTACATAGAGTTACTCAATCGCTGCTCCCAAGCTGCTGCGCCAGTGTCTGCAACACGGTTTGGTGGAGTATGTCTGGGTTCAGACCTGTCTCACCACAGAGATAATCATGCTGCTATTAGATTGAACCCAAAGCCTTGATGAGCTATGATATAGCCACTAGGTTAACGAATCAATACGATGAAGATACTTATTGTTCATTTTCATTCTGCCCCTGATAGCAGTTGGAAGCAACAGCGCCGACCTGCGGCGCGAGACGAGCTTGGTTCGGCGGGCACCGATGGCGTCTCGTTAGAGATGAAGAAACGCCGGACTCTCCTTGAACAGATGGGACATCAGGTAGCGATTTGCTCAGCCTATGAGTGGGCGGATTTCCCTATGCCGGCTCTGGAGTTTGACACTGAAGAAACAAGGAAGATGATGCGAAATCTCTTCGAGCAGATGGATAGCTTTCCCACTGAGGCTGAGCTCAAAGGAGCCTTTGATGCCTCCTTGTTTGCGCTGAAACAGGTGTTGGGTAAGGTAATTAGCGATTTCTCCCCGGACATGCTCTTTGTCCATAATATCCTGTCTCTTCCGGTCCATCCTGTGGCTACGGTAGCGCTCACTGAGCTAATTCAGGAAACCGGGCTGCCCTGTGTCGTCATTCACCACGACATTTTGAGTGAAGGTGCCTACAAATTCACTCCGACATGTAATTTCGCCAAATCGATTCTCGAGAGGTATTTTCCTCCAAGAATGCCTAATCTCAGACACTGGACAATCAACTCGCGCAATGAAAAGGCGCTAAGAAAGAAAGGTGTTGTCGCCAGTGTCATTCACGATAGCATGGATTTTGATGACCGGCTCGATCCCAAAAGCTACGCGCGGCTGCGCACCGAACTGCGCACCAAGCATGGCATTAAACCACATGACATTGTACTCTTTGTCGGGACACGCATCGTCCCGAATAAGCAGATAGAAATAGCTGGGCAGTTGACGGCTACGCTACAGAGTTTCCGTCAAGATATCATCGGTAGGAAGCTCTACCACGGCAATGTATTCTCGGAACAGAGTCAAATAGTGCTGGTGCTCGCTGGTCGCCCCGAGGTCGGCTTTCTGCATTACAAGGAAAAGCTTTTTCCGCTTTTCAATGCCCTGAAGATCGTTTGGATGTACGTGGGGAGCGAGGTTCGCGCCTCGCGGTCCGAGCAGGAAGGATTCTATGCGCTGTATCCTGATATGTATACTATGGCTGATTTTGTCCTCTACCCCACAGGTTGGGAAGGGTTCGGTAACCAGCTTCTTGAAGCCTTCGCCGTGGGATTACCTGTGGTAGTCTTTGAGTATCCTGTTTTCCAGGAAGATATTGCCCCGAAAGGTGTTAATGTGGTATCTCTGGGAGATGTGATTCATAAAGACTCTGAGGGGCTTGCTCATGTTCCCGGCGAAATTCTTATTCGAGCGGCGCGTGAAATGATAACTATTCTAACGACTCCAGAGAAGTACCGTAGCTTCGCGAGCAACAATATTAGGGTAGGGAAGAGGCACTTTAGTTTTGAGGTGCTGCGCGCTCACTTGCGCGACGCGTTAGACCAGGCCGAATCCCTTAAGGCGTAGAGCCTAACTCAAGAATAGCCGCACATTATGGTAATAGCATGAGAATCGCAATTAGCGCCCCCATTGTTGAACCACACCCTACAGGTGTAGGGGTCTACTCAATTAAACTGGTGAACGAGCTGGCTAAGTTGTGTGATGACTTGCTGGTCTACACCTCATTCCCTGCGGCCTTCGAGATTGACCCAGTAAAAGTACGCCGGGTAAGCCACCTCACTAGACCAGAACGCGGTCTCCCTGGTTTTCTGAGTCGCATGATATGGATGCAGACCTCACTGCCTTTGATGGCACTTCGCGACCATGACAACGTTATTCTTTCCACAGGTACTGAAGGTTCACTAGTGCCGCTAGTGCCTCAGGTGGTCACCGTTCATGATGTGATTCCCATCCTGTTTCCAGAACTTCATCCCCGCGCAAGCGAGGTCATTTTCTTTCGCTACTTCCTTCCGTGGGTATTGAGGCGCTCAGCAGCGGTCATTGCTGTTTCGCAAAGCACAAAAAGGGACATTATCAGTCTCTACAACCTGCCACCGGATAAAGTCCGTGTTATTTACGAAGGTTACGACAGGGAGCTTTTTCATCCTTATCAAGATACCCAAGCGGTAAAGAGGACATATGGTCTTGACCAATACATCCACTACGCCGGTAACATCTTACCTCATAAGAATGTGGCCAGGGTCATCCAGGCTTTCAGTCTCATTGCATCCAAGGTACCTCACCAGCTTGTTTTGCAAGGGAGACGTGATTCCAGGTACGCCGCATATCTCGAGGCGCTGATTAAGGAGTTGAGCGTAGAGCGCAGGGTGGTGTTTCTCGGTTACGTGCCTCTGAACTGCCTTCCCCACCTCTACAGCGGAGCTAGTGTCTTTGTTACCGCGTCACTCAGTGAGGGTTTTGGGCTGCCGCCATTAGAAGCAATGGCCTGTGGAACCCCGGTAATCGCTTCCGGGACATCCTCGTTGCCGGAGGTTGTTGGCGATGCGGGAATCTTAGTCCATCCAGATAATCCCGAGGAGATTGCTGAAGCCATGTTGCGGGTAATCAACCACCCTGAGCTGCGCGCTGAGCTTTCCCAGAAAGCTGTGAGGCAGGCGGCCTTATTTAGCTGGAGTACAGCTGCAAGTCAAACGCTTGAGGTGCTGCATTCTATAGCTAAGGGCAAATAGCTGGCTTTATCAGGCGCAGCATACATATGGTCAATCTGTTCAATAAACGCCTTTTTCCTACCACCTAAAAATAGTGAGCTTGCCGCAGCTTGTATTCAACAATCGGGCGTTTTGTTAGACACCTTCTCAAAAGTTATCGTTTAGTCCGTTATTAGCACAAACCTCCTTAACAATCCTGTAACTATTTCATGAACCCCCACGAGTTCAGTTACACCTACAACAGGCTGCATAACTAATGCTACACGTATTCTAACAAATTGTACGGCTACCATTGTAATGAATTAGGTGCCAATAGATGCTACCGCAAGTACAGCTATGGACTCATAGATGCTAAGGAAGTTGCCACTTGCACTCAAAGGAGTCTATAATGCTTAAGGCAAATATGAAATCTAGCCATTGAGTAAAAGGCACTGCCTATACTGCAGTGCCCTTCGCTGACCGGTTAAGCGACAACAAACCACACATTCACAAAAGTTCGGATTTTCCCCCTGCTCGGCGAGCCAATTCTTCTGATATGGAGAACGTGCTTAATCTCTTTGGAGGAGATTATCGGCCATGAGTGCTTCAAAGGCGTATCGCTTTGATAGACTCCAGGTCGTTCATATTGAGAACTTGCGCATTCTTGGCGATCCTTTTAATCAGCTTGGAGAGGACTATCCCAGGGCCAATCTCTATGAAGATGGAGACGCCGACCCCTGCCATATATTCCACTGAGGGCTGCCACTGAACACAGTGGCATAGCTGCTGTAGGAGCTCTTCTTTTACCTCATCAACGGTGGTTACCGGCTTAGCTGTGCTGTTAACCACGATGGGAACTTCGGGGGGGCGGAAGTTAACTCGTGAGATGGCCTGGGCCATGCCTTCAATGGTGGGCTGCATCAGAGCGGAATGAAAAGCGGCGCTGACTTCAAGCGGTACCACGCCGACGGCTCCTCTCGCTTGGGCCAAGTCCATGGAGCGTTCTATTGCCTCCCTCGTGCCGCTGACCACGGTCTGCCCTGAGCAGTTGATATTGGCAATCTGGGCACCGGTCTCAAGGCATATCTCCTCCACGCATGCCTCATCGAGACCGATGACCGCTGCCATGCCTCCGGGTTTGATCTTGCTTGCCTCCTGCATCAAGCGACCTCGCTCCCTGACGAGGCGAACTGCATCAGCAAATGCCAGGACGTTTGCGGCCACCAGCGCGGTGTACTCACCGATGCTATGTCCGGCGACTAAGGCAGGCTTTATCTTACCGTTGAGCTCTGAAGTGACTTTTAAGTAGGCGATGCTGACTGTCAGTAATGCTGGCTGGGCATTGATGGTTTGGCGGAGTTCCTCCTCCGGGCCCTCAAAACAAAGCCGTGACAGGGGAAACTGGAGCGCTTGATCAGCCTCCTCGAAGACCTGCCTAGCCTGAGGTGAACTCTGGTAAAGGTCGAAGCCCATCCCGACTGCCTGTGAGCCTTGTCCCGGAAAGACGTAAGCAATCTTGGGTATCGGCTTTGTCCTCAGTTCAGCCATGGGCTGTCTCCGTTATTCAGCAGTAACTGAAATCCTCCTGAATTATCCATTCAATTTCGTTGTCGTCTTTGAGTACCGAAACGATGTGATTGTTATAATACAATTGCTCGACTCGAAAGAAGCGCTCTCGATAGCTCAGGGCAATATGATTCTCATCGGGAATCGAGATTACCCGACAGGCCTTTAGTCCACCGATGCCGATTCCGACAGCTTTTAGAGTAGCTTCTTTTGCAGTCCAATAGCGAAAAAAGGTATCCCAAGACCTGTCCTTGCCTAACTCCCATTCTTCGTCGCTCGCCACGAGGCCAAAGATAGATTCAGAACGAGGCTTTATTTCTTCGATATCGATCCCGATCTTTTCCTTACTGACAACCGCTGTCACGTACTTCGATTTATGGGCGAGAGACCAATAATTGCCGTCGAAAGGGCACGGAACCTCGTTTTCGTCTTTCCTTAGCTCTCCAAGTGTCACTCCGCCTTTTTTCGCGCTCAATCTTAGCGCCTCCCTGGAAATTCTGCTTAGCCTGGCCACTTTATCTTTTCCAGAGAGCTTATGTCCGACTTTGGCAACTGGCAGGATTACCGGAAATAGAGTCATTGGTCTGCTCAATCCCTAATCGCCTTATCGATAAGACCTTTGTCGAAGTAGTTGGTCGACATTCCGCAGTCCACGATTATGCTCTGGGCATTTATGCCGCTGGATCGATCGCTCAATAGGAATACCACTGCATTGGCAACTTCTTTGGTCTCGATAGCTTTCTTGCGTAGACTCAATTGTTCGGCGTAAAGGTAATAGTCTAGGTACCCTGGTATTCCTGCGGATGAGGAGGTTTTCAATAAGCCGGCCTTGACTGAGTTGAACCTGACTTGGGAAAACGAGCTGAAGGATTTGGCCAGAAAGCACAAGGTAGAGTCCAGAGCAGCTTTTACAGGCGCCATCCAGCCGTAGGGTTCGGCTGCTATTTTGGTGGCTGAGATCGATATGGTGACTATGGATGCCTTTTCATCCAGGAGATCTTTAAATGCATTGGCAATACTGATCAACGAGAAACAGGATATGTCAACAGATTGCAGGAAGTCTTTCTTCCTTGTTTCGTGAAATGGCTTGAGTCCCTCTTCGTAGTTGGCAAAAGCAATGGCATGAACGATACCGTGAATCTTGGGATACTTTGTGGAGACGTCCTCAGCTAATTTTGGGATTTCGTCTTCCCGCTCGACATCACATATGTAAATGTCTGCACCTGGGAAAAGCTTGGAAACGCTTTCTTTGTGTACCGTAGTCTGAACTGAATGTATGACCTTCGCCCCTGCCTCAGAAAGAACCTGGCTGACGAAAAAGGCAACGCTCTTTTTATTGGCAACCCCGAAAACCAGGAATGTTTTTCCTGCAATGTCTAAGAAGTCCATATGCCCCGCTTTCACTTCCGACTTTAAATTTCAGATTTTACCAGGCTAACCGCAAATTCGACCGTTACCGCTGTCTTTCCTTCAACGGAGGCCTTGCCCTTCAGGAAGAAGGCATTGCTCACCTTTTCCACCACCTCGGCTTCTATTTCCAGCGTGGCGCCTGGTCTGACTATATTCTTGAACTTGGCGTTGCTGATTCGGGTGAGCACCGGGGTGCCATCGCTGATATCACTAATAATATTGGAGAGCAGAATTGCCCCGGTTTGAAAAATGGACTCGCAAATTAGTACCCCGGGCATAATCGGATTCCCGGGGTAATGCCCTTTGAAAAATGGCTCCTCGGGACTTATCTCTTTTGTTGTTTTGATTTTGGTTTCGGTTAACTCTACGATCTTGTCGACGAACAAAAACGGTGGACGATGGGGTATCGCATTTAAAACATCTTCCATTTTATAGCCCTCCTGTTACCTCTAGTGTA
>SOIC01000113.1 GCA_004377275.1 Dehalococcoidia bacterium | reverse complement strand
CCACAGCGGAGCTATCAGAGGAGAAACCTATAGAGGAGCCTGCCGAGGAGAAATCTACAGAGGAGGAGCCCACGACGAAAAGCGAAGGTTAGCACAGGACCCTTCCCCAAGAAGGGATCAAAAAACTAGTCAAGGAGAGAAATGAAAGAGCTTATCGAGTTTATCGTCAAGGCGATCGTGAACAATCCGGATGAGGTGGTGGTAACCGAGGAGCAAAGCGAAGGAGGGGTGCTACTCAAGCTTCAGGTTAACCAGGAGGATATGGGACGGGTGATCGGCAAGCAGGGTCGGGTGGTCCAGGCGATGCGCACCCTGCTCCGGGTGATCGCGGCCAAAGCAGGCACCCGGGTAGAGCTCGTAGTAATGTAATCCTGGTTCGGTGGCACTATGGATTCCCAGTTCATCGCGGTGGGCCGGGTCGTTGCACCGTGGGGAGTGCGGGGTGACATAAAGGTGGAGGTGATGACAGACTTCCCCGACCGGTTCTCACCCCAAGAGAAGGTTTACATCGAGGGACGAGCGGTGACCATCGAAAGGAGCAGATGGCACCGGGGGAGGGTAATCCTCAAGCTGGCCGCCATCGATAGCGTTGAGGATGCCGAGGGGCTTCGCGGTCGATTCTTAGAGGTGCCCCAGTCCCAGCTTCGCCCACTGCCAAAGGATGAGTATTATCAGTTTCAGCTCCTGGGCCTCGAGGTCTGGACAACTGAGGGGGAGTTTCTGGGGCAAATCGACCACATCCTGCCCACCGGTAGTAACGATGTTTATGTGGTGCCCTCAAGGCATGGGGAGTTGCTTATCCCCGCAATTGAGGATGTGGTGAAATCGGTGGACCTGGAGAGGGGGCGCATTGTTATTGAGGTGATCGCGGGTTTGCTTCAGGAGAAGACTTGACACCGAGGCGAGGACAGAAATGACAGATCAAATCCCAGAGGTAGTAATCTTTCGTTTGCCGTTATACCTTCGCATCCTGACACTCCTCGCGGCAGAGAACGTTGAGGTGGCGAGTTCGCAGGAGTTGGGAGAGAGATTACAGATGACCCCGGCGCAAATTCGAAAGGACCTGAGCTACTTCGGCAAGTTTGGCAAGCAGGGTAAAGGCTACAACGTGAGACTGCTACGGGAGCAATTACGAGAGATCCTGGGGCTTGACCGGGAGTGGCGCATGGCCCTAATCGGGGTGGGAAGATTGGGGAAGGCGATCCTTGACTATGGTATTCTTGCGCTACGCGAGTTCACCATCGTGGCTGCCTTTGACATAGACCCTCATCAAATTGGCAAAAAAGTAAGCGGGGTGATTATTCAAGATCTCGCCGAGCTCGCCGATACGGTGAAAAAAGAGGGCATCGAAATTTGCATTGTCGCCGTGCCCCCGTCACAGACTCAACAGGCTATCGACTGCTCGGTGGGTTGCGGCATCAAAGCGATCTTAAACTATGTACCCGCTGCTGCCCGGGTGCCCAAGGACGTGCGAATCCAGGAGGTGGATCCCACGCTCGCCCTGCAAACCATGACCTACCATCTAAAGTCCCTGGGTTCCTCCTGAGCCAGGCTTCCTCTTTCTCCTGCGCTCCGCTATCTTGAGCCGCATCAGAGAGCGCATGAGCGCGGCCTCGGCAGCGGCAAGGTCCATTTCAGCGGGGCGTTCCTCAAGCCGCTGCTCAGCGCGGCTCTTCGCCGCCTCGGCACGGCTAATATCGATCTCCTCAGCCCGCTCGGCGACATCGGCAAGCACGGTAACCCTGTTCTGCATCACCTCGAGGAAGCCGCCGCTCACAAACATCGCCGTCTCCTCGCCATCCTTCCGCACCAACAGCTCGCCGGGCTGAAGCATGGTTAAGAGCGGGGCATGGCCGGGCAGGATACCTAACTGCCCCTCGATGCCGGGGGCAACGATGATATCGACATCATCAGAGTAGACAATGCCCTCCGCAGTCACGATCTCAAATTTGAGTTTAGCCAAAGGTCCTCACCCCTTGCTCACCTCTCCGAAGGAAGAGGGGGAAGGATAAGTTGTATCGGGACACCACTAGAACCCCGGCCCCAATTTGTCGCTGCACTATAAAAGTCATACTATGCTGCCTCCAGTTCCTTCGCCTTCTCTACCACCTCATCGATGGTGCCCACCATGTAGAAGGCCTGCTCGGGGTGGACATCGTGGTTTCCATCAAGGATTTCCTTGAAGCCGCGCACCGTCTCTTTAACCGGAACGTAGCGACCTGTCATGCCGGTGAAGGCCTCGGCGACGAACATGGGCTGGGAGAGAAATCGCTGGATCTTGCGGGCGCGCCCTACGGTGAGCTTGTCCTCCTCCGAGAGCTCCTCAATACCCAATATGGCGATGATGTCCTGGAGGTCTCTGTAGCGCTGGAGCACCCGCTGCACCCCGCGCGCCACGCTGTAGTGCTCCTCGCCGACAACGCGTGGGTCGAGGATGCGGGAGGTGGAGGACAGGGGATCAACGGCAGGGTAGAGTCCCTGCTCGGCAATGGAGCGCTCCAGGGCGACCACGGCATCGAGGTGACCGAATACCGTTGCCACACCGGGGTCGGTGTAGTCATCGGCAGGGACATAGATCGCCTGGAAGGAGGTAATGGAGCCCTTCTTGGTGGAGGTGATCCGCTCCTCCAGGTCGCCCATCTCTGTTGCCAGCGTGGGCTGATAGCCCACCGCCGAGGGCATGCGACCCAGGAGCGCCGAGACCTCCATGCCAGCCATAATGTAACGATATATGTTATCGATAAAGAGCAGCACATCCTGCCCCTCAACATCGCGGAAGTATTCCGCCATGGTGAGCCCGGTGAAGCCGATGCGCACCCTCACCCCGGGAGGCTCGTTCATCTGCCCGAAGACAAGCACGGTTTTATCGATGACCCCCGAAGCCTTCATCTCATACCATAGGTCGTTGCCCTCACGGGAGCGCTCCCCCACCCCGGCAAAGACGGAGAAGCCGCCATGCTCCGTGGCGATGTTACGAATCAGCTCCATGATAATAACGGTCTTACCCACCCCGGCGCCGCCAAATGCGCCCACCTTCCCCCCTCTAGTGAAGGGGGTGATCAGGTCGATTACCTTGAGCCCGGTCTCCAGCATCTGGGTAGAGGTCTCCTGCTCCCGGAAGGAGGGCGGGGAGCGGTGAATAGGCCATCGCTCCTCAGCCTCAACAGGCCCCAGATCGTCCAGTGGCTCACCAAGGATATTGAACAGCCTTCCCAAGGTGGCTGGCCCCACGGGGACAGTGATGGGTGCCCCGGTGTCGATGGCCTCGGCACCTCGCTCCAGGCCGTCGGTGGGGGACATGGCGAGGCAGCGAACCCAGTTGTTCCCCACATGCTGCTGCGTCTCGAGGAGGATCTTCCCCTCATCGAGGGGGATCTCGATAGCGTTATTGAGCGCCGGCAGCTCATCAGGGGGGAACTCTATATCCACCACCGTACCGATTACCTGAGCTACTTTACCTTTTGCCACGATAACCTCCTGCCGTATTCTAAACCAGCGCCGCCGCCTTTTCGTTCTACCCCAATGCCACCGCCCCACCCGTGATGTCCAGAAGCTCCTTGGTTATCATCTCCTGCCGCGCCTTGTTATAGGTCAGGGTGAGTTCCTCGATAATCTCGTTGGCGTTATCGGTGGCGTTGCTCATCGCCACCATCCGCGCTGACTGCTCGCTGGCGATGGACTCAAGGATAACATGGTAGAGCCCCATCTCAACGAAGCGGGGGAGAAGCTGGGCCAGCACCTCGTCCGGTGAGGGCTCGTAGATATACTCCACATTTTGCCCCGGCTCAATAGCCGCCGGCTCAATGGGGAGCAGCCGCCACAGCACCGGCCGCTGGCTCATGGTGGTTACAAACTGGGTGTATGATAGATATACTTCATCGATGAGGCCATCGGTGTAATCATCAATGACGATGCGGGCGATGGGGAGGACATCGACTATGGAAGGACGGTCGCCAAAACGGGTGAACTCGGCGCGCACCTCCTGCCCGGAGCGCACCATGAAATCCCTCCCCTTGCGACCGATAACAACGGTTGTCGCGGGAACACGCTGCTCCAGGATAAAGCTAGCCACACTGCGATTAACACTGGCAACAAGCCCGCCACAAAGGCCTCGGTCGGGAGTAATATGGATGATGGCTATCCTGTTCACCGGCCGCTTAACCAGGAGGGGATGAATCTCCTCGCCGGAGCGGCGCTGCGCCGCCAGGTCGGCAAGAACATGCCTCATCTCCTCGGCGTAAGGGCGAGCAGCGATGGTGCGCTCCTGAGCACGCCTCATCTTGGAGGCAGCGACCATCTCCATTGCCCTGGTGACCTTGGCTGTGCTCTGGACGCTCTTGATGCGGCGGCGAATTTCACGGATGGTTGGCATTCTTTCGACCGTTGGGAATATACTCTATCTGCTCTCTCCCACTCTATCGATAACTGTGATGCCCTCAGTACGGCACCTTCTCCTTGAACTCGGCGATTGCCTGCTTAAGCGCCTCCTCGGTCTCATCGCTGAGCTCCTTCTCCGCAGCTATGCGCTGACCAATCTCAGGGTGGCTTGTCTCCATGAAGCGATGGAAGCCTTCCTCAAAGGCTCTCACCTTCTCCACAGGGACATCGTCGAGGTAGCCATTGATCACGGCGTGGAGGATAGTCACCTCTTTTTGCAGGGGCATGGGAACATACTGGGGCTGCTTCAGCACCTCGGTGATGCGCTGCCCCCGCTCCAGTTGCGTCCTGGTTGCCTTGTCTAGCTCGGCAACACCAAACTGGGAGAAGGTCGCCAGCTCCCGGTACTGAGCGAGGTCCAGCCTCAATTTCCCCGCCACCTGCTTCATCGCCCTGGTCTGAGCGGCGCCCCCCACCCGGGAAACGCTGAGCCCGACATTTAGCGCCGGCCTTATACCGGCATTGAACAGATCGGTCTCCAGATATATCTGGCCGTCGGTGATGGAGATTACATTGGTGGGGATATAGGCCGATATATCGCCGGCCTGGGTTTCGATAATGGGCAGGGCGGTAAGCGAACCGCCGCCATACTCCGGCGCCATCTTGGCGGCGCGCTCCAGGAGGCGGCTATGGAGATAAAAGATATCGCCCGGGTAGGCTTCGCGACCTGGGGGGCGACGCAGTAGCAAGGAGAGCTGACGATAGGCCCAGGCATGCTTGGATAGGTCGTCGTAGATAATCAGGGCATCCCGCCCCTGCTCCATGAACTCCTCGCCGATGGTGCAGCCGGCGTAAGGGGCAATATACTGCAGCGCCGCCGGGTCGGACGCGTGAGCGGAGACCACGATGGTATGCTCCATAGCCCCATAGTGCTCCAGGATGGCCACCGCCTGCGCCACCTTGGAGGATTTCTGTCCAATGGCAACATATATGCAGATGAGGTCGCCACCTTTCTGGCTGATGATGGCATCGAGGGCGATGGCGGTCTTACCGGTGGCGCGGTCACCAATGATGAGCTCTCGCTGCCCCCGCCCCAGGGGGATCATGCTATCGATAGCCTTGATCCCGGTATGAACCGGGGTGTCCACCGACTGGCGCAGCACCACATTAGGGGCCACTCGCTCTACGGGGCAGGTTTTTTCGTACTTCAGCGGCCCCTTGCCATCGAGAGGCTGGCCCAGGGGATCGATTACTCGACCTATAAGGCCATCACCTACTGGCACCTCGGCGATCCTGCCGGTGGAGCGTACCTCGTCCCCCTCCTTGATCTCGGCCCAGTTACCCAGGATCACCGCACCAACGCTATCCTCCTCCAGGTTAAGGGCGATGCCGATTATCCCATTGGGGAACTGGAGCAGCTCGCTATACTTGGCACCGGAGAGCCCGTGAATGCGCGCAATGCCATCGCCCACCTCGACCACGGTGCCCACATCCACCATGGTTACCGTGGTGCCAAACTGCTCGATCTGCTGTTTTATGATCGCGGTGAAGTCACGGGCACGAGCCATTTTTTAACCTCCGATTTGTTCCGTCAATCTATTTCTAAAAGATACTTCCCGATATATCCCACAAAGCCTTCGTGGAGAGTGAATAACCTCCGATCTATCCCGTCAGTCTATCTCGAAGAGCGACCTCCCGATCTATCTCATCAGGCTCTCCCTGAGAGCGAGAAGCCGCGACTTAGTGCTGCCATCGATGAGCTTATCGCCCACCCTGGCCACAAGCCCCCCGATAATGGCTGGGGCGACCCTGGTGGTCAGCACAATCTCCTGGCCCACTAGAACACCGAGACGACGAACAAGCTTGTCCTTCTCTTCAGGCTCCAGGGGGACGGCGGTCGTCACCTCAGCATGGGCTATCCCCCGATGTTCATCGACCAGCCGCCCATACTCCAGAATCATATCCGCCACCAGGCCCAATCTCCCCCGGGACACCAGTAGCAAGGCCAGGTTCATTACCAGGGGGTTCAACCCCTCAAGGCCCTGGCGCAAAATCCTCTCCTTCTCGTCGAAGCGAATCCTGGGGCTTTCTAAAAAGGTAAAAAGAAGGGGATCCTTCACCGCTTCGGAAAGCCGCTCCAGGTCCCCGCGCCATACCTCCAATTCTTTCCTCTCCAGAGCGATCTGAAACGCTGCCTGGGCATGCCTTCTCGCCGCAGCCCGCGCCATCAGCCCTCCTCCTTCGCAACTCGCGCCATCAGCCCTCCCTTTTTCGTAACCCCCGCTGTCATCCCTTCCTTTTTCGCAACGCCCCTCATCAGCCCTTCCCCCCAGGAGCCTGCTCCAGTACCTCCTCTATGAGGCGGCGATGCTTCTTACGATCCAGGGTCTCGTTGACCACCTTCTCGGCAGCGGTTATCGCCAGGTCAACAAACTGGCGCTTGACCTCATCGATAGCCTCATCACGCTCCCGCTCGATCTCAGTGCGCGCCCGGGCGACGATAACCTCCGCCTCCTGCCTTGCCTCCCCCCTCGCCTCCTCCTTGAGGCGCTCCCCCATCTGAGCCGCTTGAGCCAATATATCCTGCCCATCCCTGCGGGCAGCCCCCAGTTGCTCTTTAACCTGCTCCTCAGTCTTGGCCATCTGCTCCTTGATCTGCTCAGCCTGCTCCATGCTCTCCTTGATTCTATTAGAGCGCTCATCGAACGTCCTGCGCATCGGCTTATAGAGCAGGAAAAAAAGGAGGCCAAAGAGGATCCCAAAATTTATGAGCTGAGCCAGTAAAACCTGCCAGTCAATACCTATAGCGCCCATATCAACTCGTCTTTCTAGATTGGAGCCTGGCAATCATGCGATGAAGATCAGCATAATGGCCACAATAAGGGCATAGATTGCGATAGCCTCGCAGAAGGCGATAGCCAGGATCATATTAGTCTGGATGGGACCGCGAGCCTCGGGGTTGCGTCCCAACGCCTGCATGGCGCCATACCCTAACATGCCGATCCCCAAGCCAGGTCCCAGGGCACCAGCGCCAATGGCAACTGCTGCGGCGATCAACTTCATGGTTTCGGAGTCCATAATTCATCCCCCTTTCAATTTTGTTTATATCAGTGCTCCTCATGAGGAGTAACCGCCATAACCAGGAAAACCAGGGTCAAACCACAGAAGATAAGAGCCTGAACGAAACCGATAAAAAGCTCCAGCCCATAGAAGGGTATTGCCGCCACCCAGGGAATAAGAAACATCATCGAAAAAATAAGGATCTCCCCGGCGGTCATATTGCCAAAGAGACGGAAGGTGAAACTCATTATGCGCACCATCTCACTTACCATCTCGATAAAGCCCACGAATATATCGATAATTCCACTAAATAGCATGCCCATGCCACTGCGGACCCGGCCCCGCAGCATCTGCCCCACGCCACCAAAGTACTGGCGAACATTGACAAACTTGCTCATGTAGCGGATGAAGCCATGAGACCTGAAGCCCCAATACTCCACAAATATAAAGGAAACGAGTGCCAGCGCAAGGGGTACATTGATATCGGTATTTGCCCCCCGAAAGAGAGGTATCAAAACCTGCTCCTCCCCCTCGGTGTGCCAAAAGCCTATGCTCATGAAACCGGGTAGGAGCGCCAGCCAGGCATTAGCGATAACAAAGATGAAGATGGTAGCGACCACGGGGAAAAATTTACGCCCATTCTCCTTTCCCGCTATGCTCTCCACGAAATTCATGAGCATTTCGACACTAGCTTCCATGACGTTCTGCAACCCATGTGGCACAAGCCTCATCTTGCGCGTAGCGGCATAGGCTATACCCCCCATTACCAGGATGGTAAGCCAGGCACCAATCATGGTATTGGTAATCGGGATGCCAAAGGGAGACCATAGTACTTCCGCAGCGAGTTCAAAATGGGGCATAGAAATGGGGAAAAATATGGCTCCTACTGCTATCAAACCAAAGGAAATAAGGGCGATAATGCCAATCCGACGCCGCCGGCTAATTCTAGCCACTAGTCCCCCTTATCCTTCCTCTCGCCGAGGAGCGGGAGAAGCATGCGGTATGTTCCATAAAAGGCGACAAACAACCCCAGGCCGAGCCCAAGCAGGATAAACAGAGGTCTGATACCAATCTCATCAGCAAGCCAAAACCCCAAAAAGAGCCCCCCGGCAATGCACCCGCCAATATAAAACCCAACTCCAGTAAACCTGAGCGCCGCCGCCCAGCGATTCACGTTCATACCCCAAATGAGTATATCATAGGCTACTACCCTCGACAACCTGCCCCTGACACAAAAAACCCCCCGATAGGTCGGGGGGTTAACAAAAAGCCATCCCTACTTCATCCCTTTTCCTTCAAGAAAAGGGATGAAAAATCCCCGTTGAACTCTTCTAAGAAGTCATGGAGATCCAGCACGTCATCGGCGTCTACCACAGCCATTTCGTGGAACTTGGTATACTCCTCTTCAGTAAGGTCGGTAACCAACTCGGGGTGCTTCCCATCCTTGAGCACCGCAGCCACCAAACTCTGACTATGACATTTAGTGCAGTAAACGCTGAGAAACCAGAGGTCTGTATAGCAGCCGAGAACCCTCACATTTTCCCCTTCGTAGCGCTCCCCGCACACCGAGCAACTTATACTCGTCATCAAGCGCTTGATTAGTTTTTCGTCCATGCTGCAACCTTTAAACGGGCGCTATGATTTCCCCAAATCATCCATGTTCAGGGTATCGATAAAGTCCTTGAAGGGGGTAAGCTTACTCAGCTCATCCTCGCTGAGCTCGCCCTCTCCATCTTTAGGGGGTAGTAGTATCCCCGCTTTATCCAGCACCGACTCATCGGCGTAAATCGGCACTTCCACCCTTACCGCAAGGGCGATGGCATCGCTGGGACGGGAATCGATCTCCAAATCCTTTCCATCGACGATAAGGAGGATCCTGGCATAAAAGGTATCGTTGCGAAGGTCGTGGACAACGATCGAGTTAACCCTAGCCCCTAGGGCCTCGATCGCGGAGCACAACAGGTCATGTGTCATCGGTCGGGGCACCTGCACATCCTGCAATTTAATCGCTATGGAGTCCGCCTCCGCGGGGCCGATCCAGATAGGAAGGTAACGCTCCCCATCCTTCTCCTTGAGGATCACCACACGCTGATAGTTCATCAGGCTCATTCGAATGCTATCAATAGTCATCTCGATCATGGGCAACCTCCCCAGGGATTACCGGCTAAGCTTATTCTATCCTAGTATTTTACCCAATGTCAACCTACACTATCTTACCCTATATCAACCAACCCTCTCAGGTTTGGCGATCAAGCACCGCACTCATCGACCTTCCGGTTCTCTATTCAAGCACACTGCTCCCCCTGGAGAGAGCACCCTTCACCCGGCGCTCAAAAACGCCCCGCGCCAAAAGCACGCGCCGGTGGCACTTTTGACACCTGATCCCAATATCAGCGCCCACCCTTACCACCTGCCACTGGTCGCTGCCACAGGGGTGCTTCTTCTTAAGGCACACCACATCGCCAATCTTTATCTCCATCTCTAGGCAGCCCCCAGGTAACGGTTGATCTCATCGCGCAGCTTGAGCGCTGCACCACGGGCGGCCTCGGCAAAGTCCTTACCCTTCGATGCATAAATGATCTGTCGCGAGGAGCTGATGATCGCTTTTTCCCCCTGGGCGTCCACACCATAGCGAACTGCGCTGGCGAGATCGCCGCCCTGAGCGCCGATGCCCGGAATTAGCAGCGGCATCTGGGGGCAGAGTTCGCGCACCCGCCTCAGTTCCTCGGGATAGGTAGCGCCCACCACCAGCCCCACATTGCCAAAGGTATTCCACTCCCTGGCTCGCTGGGCTACAACTTCGAATAAGGCTTTTACGCCCTCTCCGGCCTTCGCCGACTTTTCGTAAAGTAACAGGTCCTGGAAATGGGCTGAGCCTGCATTGGAGGTGCGGCAGAGGATGAACACCCCCTTTTCCCTATACTCAATAAAGGGCTCCAGGGAGTCGTAGCCCAGATAGGGATTCACGGTGGCGGCATCGAAGCCCAGGGTTTCAAAGAGCGCCCGGGCATAGGCCCGCGCGGTGTTGCCGATATCGCCCCGCTTGGCATCCCCAATGACCGGGATATCCGCAGGGATATAGTCTACCGTCTTCTCCAGCGCCTTTAGCCCATCGATGCCCAGCGCCTCGTAGAAGGCGAGGTTGGGCTTGTAGGCGCATACCAGATCCAGGGTAGCATCGACGATGGCGCGGTTGAACTCAGCGACATCGCCCCAGGGCATCAACTCCGGGTCGGGGTCGAGCCCAATGCAAAGGAGGCTCCTGTTGGTGCGGGCGGCATTAAGCAGCTTCTCTAAGAAGTTCATCGTCCCAGGGCGATAATACCGCCCCGCCAAGCTAACGTCAAGGGCAAAATATTAGCTCGTTCAGTATAGATAGGGGACATCCTACCGTCATTGTAAGGCACTCCTTCATCATCATGGTGAGGCTTGCCCCCAGCGAAACG
>SOIC01000136.1 GCA_004377275.1 Dehalococcoidia bacterium | reverse complement strand
TTGGTTGCCATCCTGGCGACTGCCACTATATGGAAGGGAATTACAAGACGATGCGCCGCATCCCTTTGCTCAAGAAGATGTTGAAGCAGCTTGGAATAGAGGAGGAACGAGTTCAGCTGGAGTGGGTCTCTGCGTCTGAAGGAGCTAGGTTTGCTGAGGTGACTAACAGCTTTACTCAGACCATAAGAAAGCTCGGGCCGAATTCATTTGGCTCTTTCAAGCAAAGTTCTTAGGAGGCAAAACATGGCTAAGCTTAAGATTGCGCTGTATTGGGCTGCGGGCTGCGGTGGGTGTGAGATTGCAACACTGGCTATCCATGAGAAGATACTCAAGCTAGCCGAGGTTGCCGATATCGTGTTCTGGCCGGTAGCGATGGACTTCAAGTACGCTGACGTCGAGAATATGCCTGACAATAGTGTAGATGTCTGCCTTTTCAACGGAGCTATTCGGAATGAAGAGAACGAGCATATGGCCAAACTCTTACGAGCCAAGTCCAAGATAATGATTGCCTATGGCTCTTGTTCCTATGAAGGCTGCATACCCGGGCTGTCTAATTTCTATAACCGACAGCTGACGTTCAACCGGGTTTATATTGAAACGCCGTCTACTGAGAATCCTGACAAGATCTTCCCTCAAACGAAGGTCAAGGTGCCGGAGGGTGAGCTTGAAATCCCCGAGTTCTACGATACGGTTAAGACGCTGGCCCAAACCGTGGATGTTGATTATTTCGTTCCTGGTTGTCCCCCGGAGGAAAAGACTACCTGGCTTGCCCTTGAAGCGCT
The DNA here is from genome assembly GCA_004377275.1 of Dehalococcoidia bacterium. Lineage (GTDB taxonomy): Bacteria > Chloroflexota > Dehalococcoidia > E44-bin15 > E44-bin15 > E29-bin15. The sequence continues at coordinate 2,645 of SOIC01000136.1, read as the reverse complement.
GATTGAAGGCAAGTTGCCGCCGAAAGGGACTGTCATCAGTCACTCGATCAAAGCTGTTTGCGATGAGTGTCCCCGTAAGAGAGAAGAGAAGAAGATCAAGAAATTCTATCGACCTTACGAGATAATCCCTGACCCGGAAAAATGTCTGCTGGACCTGGGACTGTTGTGCTACGGTATAGCTACTCGAGGGGGTTGTGGCGCTCTGTGCCCTCAGGCCAATATGCCTTGCACGGGCTGCTATGGGCCAGTAGAAGGAGTAGTCGACCAGGGAGCTCATTTTTTGAGTGCTCTTTCCTCTATTATCGACTCCAACGACCCCGAGGAGATTCAAAGGATAATTGACGATATTCCTGATCCGGCAGGGACTTTCTACCGCTACAGTCTGCCAGACTCACTGCTCAGGAGAGCGAGGATAAAATGAAAAGGATAACGATCGATCCCATTACCCGCCTTGAAGGACATGGCAAAATTACCATCTTTCTACACGAGGATGGCAGCGTAGCCAATGTCTACTTCCAGGTTCCTGAACTCAGAGGCTTTGAGAAGTTCTGCGAGGGGCGTCCGGCTGAGGATATGCCCCAGATAACTCAGCGTATCTGCGGCGTATGCCCTGAAGCCCACCACATAGCAGCAACCAAAGCCTTGGATGAGGTCTTTCATATCGAACCAACTAGCACCGCAAAAAAGCTGCGTGAACTCCTCTATAGCGCATTCTTCGTAACTGACCACACAACTCACTTTTACATTCTTGCCGCACCTGATTTCATTATGGGACCAGATGCTGCTCCGGCAGAACGCAATATCTTGGGGGTAATCGCCAAGGTAGGATTGGAGCTGGGTGGCGCTGTGATCAATACCCGTAAGCAAAATCACTGGATTATTCAGACCGTTGGTGGCCGCCCCATACACCCTTGTTTTGGACTGCCCGGCGGCGTGAGTAAAGCCATAAGTGAGGAGGAAAGGGCGAAAATTGAAGAAATAGCCAAATCATCGGTGGAGTTCGGCAAGTTATCGCTCAAGGTCTTCGACGATGTTGTTCTCAAAAACAAAGTATACCTGGACATGATCCTGAGCGATACCTATACCCAGAAGTCCTATAATATGGGCCTGGTTGATGAGAGCAATAAGGTCAACTTCTATGATGGTAAGGTACGAGTAGTTGGTCCCGATGGCAAGGAGTTCTGTAAGTATGCTCCCCGGGAATACCTGGAGCATATAGCGGAACGAGTGGAGCCCTGGACATATCTGAAGTTTCCCTACCTCAAGAAAATCGGCTGGAAGGGTTTTGTCGATGGCAAAGATAGCGGCGTCTATCGAGCCACACCTCTGTCCCGACTGAACGCGGCCGATGGTATGGCAACTCCCCTAGCCCAAGAAGAATACGAGAAAATGTACTCCACTCTCGGAGGCAAGCCGGCCAACTATACTCTGGCCACCCACTGGGCGCGCCTGATCGAGCTTCTCTATGCTGCGGAAAGGTTGCTGGAGCTCAGCCGGGACCCTGAAATAACCAGTACGAATATTCGCAACATACCAACGGCAACGCCCGACGAAGGAGTCGCTATCGTAGAGGCGCCGAGGGGCACTCTCACCCATCACTACATAACCGACGAAAGAGGCGTGATAAAGAAGTGTAACCTGATCGTGGGCACTACCAATAACTATGCTCCTCTATTCATGTCGATCAAGAAAGCAGCTGAACACTTCATCAAGCCGGGAGTTGAGATAACCGAGGGATTGCTTAACCGCATAGAAATGGCCTGGCGTCCCTACGACCCTTGCTTATCTTGTGCCACCCACTCCCTCCCCGGGCAATTGCCCCTGGAAGTGACGATCTGTGATGCCCAGGGCAACGCCCTTAAGAAGCTGAGCCAGGGCCTCTCATAACAAGTTTTTACAAAGGCATTCAGCACCCCATATCACCCTGAGCGAAGCGAGGGCTCTGAAAGACATTAAGATTCTTCGCCCCCATAAGTCGGAGCTCAGAATGACAGCAGGGTGAGTAATTATTGTTCTTGCGGAGGAAAAGTGAAGACCTTGGTTCTGGGGTGGGGAAATCCCATTCTCTCCGATGATGGTGTGGGCATCAGGGTGGCCCAACAGGTCAGGGAAAAGGTCGACGACCCCCAGGTAACTGTAGCTGAGACAAGCGCAGCCGGCCTTGACCTTCTGGACTCTGTGGTGGGCTATGATAAAGCAATTATCATTGACGCCATCCAGACCAGAGACGGACATGCCGGGCAGATATATCGTATGGGGCTCCAGGATTTCTCCTCCGCCAAGCGCTTTTCGTCAGCTCACCAGATGCACTTGGTTACTGCCCTGGAACTAGGAAAGATGCTAAACCTTGCCATGCCCCGGGAAATCATTATACTTGCTGTGGAGGCAGAAGACATTACCAGTTTCAGCGAGAAATGCACGCCCGACGTGGACAGAGCGATTCCCGCAGTGGTTAAGATGGTGCTGGAAGAGTTAAATGCAGAACGCCCCCCTCAAGGCTAGTGATATTGTGGCGATTTCCCATCCCTCGGGGCCAAGTCCTGAGGGAATTTCAGATTAGGATTGTCAATTGGGTGAGAGAACAAGCGTGCAGGCGAAAAGCAGAATATTCCCAAGATATGGGAACGGTTACACGAAGCTACTGA
>SOIC01000137.1 GCA_004377275.1 Dehalococcoidia bacterium | reverse complement strand
ATGCCCGAGCTGCCCGAAGTAGAGACGATAAAAAGGGACCTGGCCTCCAGGATAGTGGGACGATGCTTTGTCGGCGTCACCCTAAATTGGCCTCAAGCGGTGCAAATCCCGTCGCCAGAGGAGTTCTGCCACCGCTTACAAGGAATACGTATTGAGGAGCTTGATAGGCGCGGGAAATACCTTATTTTTCGCCTCTCCACTGGCGAGGCGCTTATCCTGCACTTAATGATGAGCGGCTCGTTACTCCTCGATCCCCAGGGTGGATGCGATCCCTATTACCGAGCAGTATTCCTTCTCGACGATGGAGCCGGGCTCTCCTTTCGCGACCCGCGAAAGCTTGGCCGGATGTGGGTGGTGGCAGATGATAGCACGGTGGTGGGCAAGCTTGGTTACGAACCCTTAAGCCCCGGCTTCACTGCTGAGGCTCTGGAGGAATGGGTGAAAAAGCACTCGGTACCAATCAAAGCTGCGCTCTGCGACCAGAGCTTCCTCGCCGGCGTGGGCAACATGTATGCCGATGAAGCCCTCTTTGCTGCCAAGATACACCCACTTAGAAGAACGAATAGCCTGTCAAGTGAGGAGATAGCGCGGCTGCACCGCGCCATACGTGGAGTGCTTGAGGAAGCTATCGGTAGCTACGGGGCCAGCATCAACGATTACCGCCGCCCCGATGGCGAGCCAGGGACAGCGCAGTTTGCCTTCAAGGTAGCTCACCGCGGCGGTGAGCCCTGCCCGGTCTGCACCACGCCCATTGAGCGGATCCCAATTCGACAGCGGGGCACTTACTTCTGCCCCAATTGCCAGCGGAAATTGTAAATTCCTTCACAACCCCCCTTGACAAGTTTCAGCAGCGTATGATATGATTATGGTTCGGCGACCCCGATTATATCGGGGCGGTGAACCTGCATAAATAGCGCAAAGAACGAAAAACAAAAAAGTCGCTTGGATCGGTCACGACCGAGACGGCAATAGCAGTGACATGATAATGCCTTCTCGGGCTGTGCCTGAGAAGGTTTTTTGCATTCCATAGAGCTTAATTATGTATAACGCGGTCACTGACGTTCCGGGGATAAAGGTGGGGCACTACACTGATAAAGAGGCCGCCACCGGCTGCACGGTGATCCTATGTGAGGAGGGGGCAGTGGCCGGCGTCGATGTTCGTGGCGCTGCACCGGGCACCAGGGAGACAGACTCATTGCACCCGATGAGCCTGGTGGGGCGGGCACACGCCATCCTACTCAGCGGGGGCAGCGCTTTCGGCCTCGATGCTGCCGGCGGGGTGATGCGCTATTTGGAGGAGCGGGGTTACGGCCTTGACACTGGCGTGGCAAAGGTGCCCATTGTCCCCGCAGCTATTCTCTTCGACCTTCGTTTGGGCAGCGCTAAGGTGAGGCCAGGACCCGATGATGGCTATAAGGCATGCCTTATAGCCTCAAACGGGCCGGTAGCTGAGGGGTGCGTCGGCGCGGGCACCGGTGCCACAGTGGGCAAGGTCCTGGGGCCGGAGAGAATGACTAAAAGCGGCCTGGGGACGGCGAGTCAGAGGTTGGGTAGTATCACTATCGGGGCTATCGTTGCGGTTAATGCCTTTGGTGATGTGGTCGACTCGAATACGGGCAAGATCATCGCTGGCCCCCGCGACATCGAGAAGGGTGGCTTTCTAAATACTATAGAGATCATGAAAAAGTCCAAGGAATCGCCGAACTCTCTTCCCACCAATACCACCATTGGGGTAATAGCCACAGACGCCTCGCTGGACAAGGAGCAGGTGAACAAAATTGCGCAGCTGGCTCACGATGGCCTGGCGAGAACCATCCGACCGGCCCATACCATGGTTGATGGCGATGCCATGTTTGCCCTCGCCACGGGGAAAGAGGGGCCGGGGGATGTCACCATGCTGGGAGCGATAGCGGCAGAGGTGGTAGCAGCAGCGATCGTGAGGGCGGTGACGCAGGCTGAAGGGCTTGCCGGCATACCTGCTGCTAAGGATGTGAAGTAAGATGATTGATATCGGCTTTATCGGAGCGGGGACGGTGGGCACGGCGCTGGCAGTCAGGCTCAGCGGCAAGGAATACCCCGTGGTCGCCGTCTCCAGTCGCACCAAAGCCTCCGCCCAGCGGCTGGCAAAGGCCGTGCCCGGATGCCGGGCACAAGATAGCGCCCAGGCAGTGGCCGATAAGGCCCAGCTCGTTTTCATCACCACCCCCGACGATGCCATTGCCCAGGTGGCCGCCGAGATTCAATGGCACCCCGGTCAAGGCGTAGTCCACTGTAGCGGCGCCGACTCCACCGATATCCTCGAGCCAGCGAGGAAGCGCGGTGCTCTTGTCGGCGGCTTCCATCCTTTACAGACCTTCGCCAGTGTGGCCCATGCCATAGAGAACATCCCCGGCTCAACCTTCGCCATCGAAGCGGACGAGCCGCTGCTCACCACGCTCCAGGAGATGGCTACCGCCCTCGAAGGGACCTATATTAGGCTCGCTGCCGACGATAAGGTGCTTTATCACGCCGCAGCGGTGGTCGCCTGCAACTACCTGGTAACCCTGGTGAAGCTGGCTACTGACATGTGGCAGTCCTTCGGGGTCTCGCAACAGCAGGCAACCCAAGCACTGCTCCCCCTGCTTCGGGGAACGCTGAACAACATCGATAATGTGGGCATTCCCCACTGTCTCACCGGGCCCATCGCCCGCGGGGACTCAGGCACCATAAAGAAGCATATTCTCGCCCTGGAGCGAGCCGCTCCCGGAATCCTCTCCACCTATCGGGAGCTGGGACTCCAGACGATCCCTATAGCCCTGGCAAAAGGTAAGATCGATGAGGAGAAAGGCAAGGAGTTAGCCAATGCAATAGAGAGCATGTGTCCAATATAAAGCTACCACAATTGGGCTAAATCAGCTCAGGAGAAGTAAGAAAAAGGAGGAGGTATGATGAGAACGATGCTGAAGGGGAAGATCCACCGGGCGCGGGTCACCGACGCCAACCTGAACTACGAGGGGAGCATCACCATCGATGAGCTTCTCATGGAGGCAGCGGACATCCTTCCCTATGAGAGGGTCCAGGTGCTCGACATCGATAACGGGGCGCGCCTTGAGACCTACGCCATCACCGGGGAGCGTGGCTCCGGTGAGATCTGCATCAATGGCGCTGCGGCCAGGCTGGTCTCCGTGGGCGACAAGGTTATCATCCTCGCCTACAGCATAGTTAGCGACGAGGAGGCCAGAGACGCAAAGCCTAGATTGATCAATGTTGACGAGCGGAATGCCATAATAAAGGAGGAGGTCCTGTCATTATGAGGGTCACCATTGGCGAAATTAGGGAGATGAAGCAGCGGGGTGAGAAAATCCCTATGCTCACCGCCTATGATTATGCCACTGCCAAGCTCGTCGACGAGGCCGGGGTGCCCCTAATCCTGGTAGGCGATAGCCTGGGCATGGTAATACTGGGCTATGAGTCCACCATCCCGGTGACCA
>SOIC01000178.1 GCA_004377275.1 Dehalococcoidia bacterium | reverse complement strand
CTTCACCACTTTCCCATGATAGATACTAGTGGCAAGATCCGGCGCGGTGTCCGCGACACGCTGGATGGAGGCCTCAAGCATCTCGTCGATGCCTGCCTCCGGCACCTCCGCACGCTCCTTGGGCGACAGGCCGTAGGCCACAAGCCACAAGCGCATGGTGGATAAAGTGGTCGATATACTTCAGGTAAACATAGGCGGCGAAGAAGTCGCTCTTTTCCCCGTCGGGGTAAGAATCGTAGAGCGCTTTAGCTGAATCCTCCATGACTCTCCTTGCACCAAGCACCCATCCCGCCGGGTGACTGTCGATCATTTCTTCCCCTGCGATCGCCGCCACTGGACGTAGAGCCTGGTGCCCTCCTCTACCGAGACCTTGGGCTCCCACCCCAGCTCCCTCCTGGCTTTGGAGCCATCAACGTGCATCCCCTCGCGGAGAAACCGCACGTCGGAGCGGGTGAGAAACGGGAGGTTCCTGTTTCGCCACAGCCTGGCCCACAACTCCAGCACCACAGCCGTGGCGTAGAGCAGACTTATGGGAATGGTCAGCCGGGGCACTGGTTTGCCCGCCGCCCGGCACATGGCAGCGACGAGGTCTCGAAACCGACCCTCCTCTGGGGGGGCGATGTTGTAGACCTGCCCCACAGCCTTCTCATTAGTGGCTGCCAGAATGATACAATCGGCAACATCGGTTATGTGGACCAGAGCCGTTCTGGCATTCTCGCTTCCCGGCCACACCCCGATAGGCATTTTGGTGTAACGGAAGACCCGGTCGGTGAGGAGTCGGCAACGGGGCCCATAAACCATACACGGGCGGACCACGGTGACTGGGAGCCTGCCCTGTTTGTGGTAGTCGATAGCCAACTGCTCGCCCTTCATTTTGGCCCAGTCATAGTAGGTGTCGCGATTGAATTCAAGGTCGTATGGTGCGGTCTCGGCGGCAGGGGTATCGGCTAAAGCCGCCTTGCCCATCACGGTGCCGGAGCTGACATACACAAAGCGGGAGACCTCGGCCTCGGCGCTGGCTTTAAGCATATTCTCGGTGCCCCTAACGATGCAATTCTCGAAATCCTCCCACACCCCCCATCCCGGCATCACCCGAGCCGCGGCATGGAAAACCACATCCACCCCGTCGACCGCGGGGACGAGGCTATCGTAATGCTCAATGTCGCCGAAGACGATCTCAGCCCCGGTGGTCTTTAAGTGACGTATGTCGGATGTCTTGCGGGCCAGGGCACGCACTTCATGTCCCTGCTCTAGCAAGCGTTCAACAATATGGCTCCCCAAATATCCCGTAGCACCAGTAACCAGCGCCTTCAAGATAGCCTCCGTGGGAAATCGTGGCTACGCCGATTACCCGCCCACGATTTCTTCACTCTTCGAATCATCTCCCTCTGTACGAGAAGGGGCAAGCACCCTCAACCACCTCACGGGCCACTATCATGGCTAGAAAGCCGCTACTTATGAAGCTTCGCCGCAAGCTCGGAAAGCCCTAGCCTATCCAGCGTCTCCTTTGAGGGGCGGCCGTCAGCACCAAGACCCCTCGCCGGATAGAACTCCTTCAGCATGAGCGCCAGGTCGGGGGCCGAGCCTGCAGCCCCGCCCTCCGTGGGTGGCGTCAGTATCTGCCTCGGTAACCGGTCATCCGCCGCGGTGATGCCCATAAGGTTGCTCAAACCCCTTTTCATGTGCCATATTCGCTCGCCACACTCCTCTACTTCCTTAAAGGTATAATCGAAGCCGCTGGCCGCGCTCAGCAATTCGGCCACGTCCTCCCCATTAACCACAAATATGAGCATGTAGCAGAACACAGCAGCATTGTATATCTGTCCCAGGCCTTGAGCGTGCTTTACCACCTCGCCGGCACCTTCGTTCTTCTTGACATCGATTCCGATGGGCAATCCGATGTCCGCCCAGTCCAAGATGCCTGAGCCAATGGCATAGGAGGCATCATTAGTATGGCACGCCCCGCGAACGCCCGTGGCATATCCTAGCCCTACTAGGTAGTTCGCCCTGGGGTCGTGCATCGGGACCTCCATTCCTTTGATCTCGACGGCATAATCCGACGCGTTCCCGCCGATCTTCCGGGCAGCGCGCTTTGACCCTTCGGCCAGCACGTCTCCAAAGCCCTCACGCCTGGCTATCTTCTCTATCATCTTCAGAACAGCAGCATCATCACCCCACTTTAGCTCTATGCCGTCGGTATCCTTGGAGGTGATGAGGCCGTTCTCGAAGCAGTCCATGGCAAAGGCGATAGTGGCGCCGCAGGAGATGACGTCCACTCCGAAATCGTTGCATGCCTCGTTCAGCTTGATGACCGCCGCCATGTCGCCGATCATGAGCAGGCTGCCCAGACTGGCAACCCCCTCATACTCCGGCCCCGGCCCTTCCATACCCTTGTACGGGCCGTCGGTAATGTGAACTACCCTCTTGCACCCTACCATACAGCCGTGGCAGGAGTCGTTGCCGATGAGGAAGTCCGGGCCACTCAGGACGCCCCCATCGATCTTGGCCGAGATAGCGGTGTTATCACCAAGTGCCCAGTTCTTGGCTGGCAGGTCACCGGTCAGCTCTGCAGCGCCCAGACCCATGGCAGCATTGGTGCCCTGGGCAGTCAGAACCTGGATAGCGATATTTTCCTTAGCTTTGTTAAGTACAATCTTGCGCCTCGCAGCATATCTGCCCGGGTCGGCGAGGGATACCTTGCCGCTCCCCTTAACGAATATGGCTTTCAGCTTCTTAGAGCCCATCACCGCCCCCATACCGCAGCGGGCGGCGAAGTTCTTCTTCTCACAGCACACGCCGGCGAACCTGACCAGGTTCTCCCCGGCCACACCTATCGACGCCAGAGTCCCCTTCTTCCTATCACCGTGGCGCTCCTTGAGCAGGTCGGTGACCTCATGGGTGTTCTTGCCCCACAGGTCAGAGGCATCCTTGATCTCCACCTTGTCGTTCTCGATAACCATGTACACCGGCTTGTCAGATGCGCCCTCAATGATGATTCCATCCCAGCCGGCCGACCTCAGCTCATTGGCGAAGCTGCCCCCACAGTTGCTCTCACCCCAGATATTGGTCAACGGCGATTTAGCACATACGGAGAAGCGCGCCCCACCAGGGATATTTGTGCCGCTGGTAGGCCCAGTCAGAACGAATAGAATGTTGTCCGGTGATAGTGGATCAACATCAGGGGAAACGCGGTCAAACATGAGTTTCGCCGCCAGACCACTGCCCCCGATGTACTTGCGAACCGTCTCCTTATCCACCGTGGAAGTTTTTATGGCGCCAGTGGTCAGATTGACCTCCAGCATCTTCCCCTCAAATCCTGCCATCGCTACCTCCTTTCGCTTGCCCCCACGCCAGGCATGCTGACCCGACGACGGAGCGAGGGTGAATCCAGCGGAAATATATCACGCACCCCCAGACGCTGTCAAGGCTCATCGGTGGGGGCGGCAGACCACCCAATCACACCGACGCCGC
>SOIC01000111.1 GCA_004377275.1 Dehalococcoidia bacterium | reverse complement strand
ACATCATGATCTTCTTGCGCTCGGGATCGTATAGCGCACGCTCATGGCGAGTCGCAGGTATCACTTCATTGTATATCTCGATTTCATAGCCTTTGTTGTAGCTGGCATGCTCAGCTGCCACGTATCCATAAGCAATAGTTTTCCTAACCGTATGCCCATAGCCACCGCTAGTCACCACGCCCAGGACCTCACCTTTGTAGCAGATGGTCTCGCCACCATACAGCAACCTGGGATTGTCGACATCAAGGGTGAAGCAGCAGAGCGTCCACTTGGGGCCCTCCTCCTTGATCTTGGCAAGGGCCTCACGCCCGGCGAAGTCTCCTTTCTCAAGAGCCACACAGAAGCCAAGCCCTGCGTCATAGGGGCTGTAGTCAGGTGTTACCTCTGCGCTCCAGTAGCGATAGCCCTTCTCCAGGCGTAGTGAATCGATGGACCGGTAGCCGGCGTTTGCAACACCGAGGTCTTGGCCCTCTTCCCAAAGCAGTTCATAAACATGCCCGGCGTATTCGGGCGAGATGTAGAGTTCGTAGCCAAGCTCACCTACGTATGTTACACGAAGGGCCAGCACCGGGGCATAGCCTACCGTAATGTACCGGCACTGGCTGAAGTTGAAATTCTCGTTGCTGAGGTCTTCCTTAGTGGCCTTTTCCAGCAGCTTGCGCGAATTGGGGCCGCAGACATTGATCATTGCATAAGAGGATGTCACTTCGCGGAGCATGACCGAACCATCCTTAGGCATATGGTTCTTGATCCACGTAAAGTCGTGGATGCCAAAGGCCGTACCAGTGATGATGAAGAATCGGTCCTCGGCCAGCCGGGCGATCGTTATGTCGCACTCGACCCCGCCTCGCTCGTTGCACAACTGGGTATAGGTCACGCTGCCCACAGGTTTGTTGATGTTGTTTGCTGCCAGCCAGTTCAGGAATTCCAGCGCCTTGGGGCCTTCGATCTCGAACTTGCTGAAGGACGACTGATCAATCAGCACTACCCGCTCTCGTGCGGCCCGGTGTTCGTTGGCCACGTGTTCAAACCAATTGGGAAGCCCGAAGGTTAGCTTATCCTCGGGTTCCACACCCTCTGGAGCAAACCAGTTCGCCCGTTCCCATCCGAACTTGGCCCCATAAACAGCGCCCCTCGTCTTCAAGAGGTAGTGAAGCGGGCTGCGTTTCACACCGCGGGCAGTATCGTGCTCTTCATAGGGCCAAGAGATGGTGTAATGCTTACCGTAAATCTCTCTGGTCCTGTCGAGTATGTACTTCGGGCTCTTGTGGTATTGACCGAACCGGCGGATGTCGAGTGGCCAAAGATCCAGGCCAGGCTCCCCTTCAACAATCCATTCTGCCAGCATCCGACCAGCACCACCACCGGCAGCGATACCGAAGGCGTTGAAGCCAGCAGCAACAAAGCAGTTATCCAGTTCAGGCGCCGGACCCATGATGCAGTTTCCATCAGGCGTGAAGGCCTCGGGTCCGTTGATCAGCCGTATCACACCCGCTGTTTCCAGGCATGGTGTGCGCTTAATGGCTCCAGTCGAAAGCGTCTCAAAATGATCGAAGTCGGGCTTGAGCAGCTCCTCGGTAAAGCCTTTGGGAATACCATTAAGTGCCCAGGGAATGCCGTGGCGTTCGTATCCGCCCATGACCAGGCCTCCGACCTCTTCCTTGTAGTAGATCAGACTATCTTTATCGCGCAAGGTAGGTAAATCCGGGTGCACCCCATCAATCTCTTCAGTAACGAGGTACTGGTGCTGAAAGGGAATCAGGGGGACATTGACACCCATCATCTGGCCAAGATCCCTGCCCCACATACCGGTGGCATTCACAACGATTTCACACTTGATCTTACCCGTGTCCGTATTCACGGCTGTCACCCTATTGCCCTTGAACTCAAACCCGGTCACAAGGGTCTGCTGGTAAATCTCTGCGCCGCGGTTCCTCGCCCCTTTTGCCATAGCCAGAGTCAGGCCGCTGGGATCGGCCTGTCCATCAGAGGGCATAAAGGCCGCTCCGATCACGCCATCCAGGCTTATTATGGGGAAGAGATCTAAGGCCTCCTTTGGTGAGATGATGTGCATATCCAGCCCGAACCCGCGGGCCATCGTGGCCCCCTTCTTCAGTTCCAGCAGACGGGACTGGCTGCAAGCCAGGTGCAGGCAGCCGCTCTTCTTCCAGCCTGTCGTCAGTCCAGTCTCCTCCTCAAGTTTCTCGTATAGCTCTATACTGTATTTAAGCATCTGGGTAACATTACGGTTGGAACGCAACTGTCCCACAAGGCCCGCCGCATGCCAGGTGGACCCGCTGGTCAACATACCTTTCTCAATAATCACGACATCTTTCCAGCCCATTAGGGTCAGATGGTAGGCGATACTGCATCCCACGATGCCACCACCGATAATTACCACCTGTGCTTGGTCACGCAATCTGTGTCTCCTTTTACCTCGACCCTAAGGACGTTCCATTCTCTGCACCCAGTAAGCGTGCATGCTCTGGCATGGATAGCTTCGCTTACTAACTTGAAAAATATTTTATCAGTTGATCAACGTGAAGAACGCCATCAAATTCAAGTCTTTCATCGCCTTGCTTTAATATGCCCTTTTCCCCATCCGGCTCTCCCAAACAGGTAACTACAATGTCCGCTTCACTTAAGTCCTCGTTTTCTGTATAAATATTTGTAGTTGCTACAATATGCATACCGGCCTCTTTAGCGGCCAGAACCCCATTCCTTGAATCCTCAATTACTAAACACTCTTCTGGTTTGAGTCCGGCTTTTTCAAGTGCAAGCAGGTAAATTTCCGGATCTGGTTTTTTCTTTCTGACAATATCTCCGGCAAGAACAAATTCAAATTTTATATCTTGAAGCATCCCCTTGGCTATTGCGTTAGCTGCTCTTTCGTTAGCTGTAGTACAAATGCCAACTATAAGGCCTCTATCCATTGCTTCCTTCATTAGCCTTTTAATGCCAGTTCTTAATGGGAGCCTGCCACTTTCTATAAGTTCTATAAATATTTCTGTCTTCCTTTTATGAAGTTTCTTTATCAGTTCATCTTCTTCATCCGGTTTTACGTCAGGAACAACGCCCTCGGTATGAAAATAGTGCCTCATTCTTTCCTTCCCGCCTGAGATCTGAAGAAGTTCATGGTATTTATCTACATCCCACTGAAATTTGTAACCAAACTCCTTAAAGGTTTCATTGAAGGCCACCCTGTGGCCATCCTTTTCTGTATCGATTACAACACCATCCTGATCAAAAAAGATTGCTTTTATTTCTGACATCTTTGATACCTCCCGAATGAAATTTTTTTGTGGCATAAAATATTTTAATGCCTGGAAACACCATGAAAATCAAAATCTTTGGATTTTTCATCTTGTCTGGGTTATGCTTTACCTGCGCAGCCGAGAATATCAATCCAATAATAAATTCCATTAATGATACCCTCTTTAACGGCTGCATCAATCTTGCCCGGGTTATATTCGTCCCTATGGGATGAAATATA
>SOIC01000110.1 GCA_004377275.1 Dehalococcoidia bacterium | reverse complement strand
AGAACATGACCGTGCTTGACCTCAGCGAGCTGGTCAAGGCGCTGGAGGCGGAGTTCGGCGTCAGCGCTGCCGCTCCGATGGCGGTAGCGGCACCCGCCGCTGCTACTGCAGAGGCCCTCCCTCCCGAAGTGGAGGAGGAGAAGGCAGAATTCACCGTGATGCTCAAGGATATCGGCGCCAACAAGATCAGTGTGATCAAGACGGTGCGTGAGGTAACCGGCCTCGGGCTCAAAGAATGTAAGGACCTAGTGGAAGCTGCCCCCACAACGGTGAAGGAGGGCATTACTAAAGAGGAGGCCGCCACGCTAAAGGAGAAGCTGGAGGCCGCAGGGGCCGCCGTTGAGGTCAAATAGCTTTTAGGAGGGAGACACGGCAATGACGGTAAAGATTATCATAGAACGCACAGTGAAGACGGATCAGCAGGACGAGTTGCTGTTGCTGTTGAAGCAACTGAGAGCTCACGCGATTCACCAGCCGGGCTATATAGCGGGAGAAACGCTGACCTCCGTCGATAAACCAGGGACGCATCTCGTTATTAGCACGTGGTACAGTCTGAAGGACTGGAGGGCCTGGGAGAACAACCCCGAGCGCCGGCAGATTTCAGCCAAGATCGAGCCCCTGCTGACCATTCCATCTAAAGTGGGCGTTTTCGTGGAACCATGGGCCGCGCTACCTGAGGGTATCTGAAGCAGGCCTGAGGTGCTCATCCATGGTGGAATATCATCTTAGGATCAATGAGCTACCTGCCAGTGAGCGGCCCAGGGAGCGGCTCAAGGAGAGTGGCCCCGCCTCACTCTCAAACAGCGAACTCCTGGCAATTATCCTGCGTACCGGCACCGCTGCGGAGAACGTGCTCGGTCTGGCGAGCAGATTGCTCTCCAGATTTGGCGGCCTCGTCGGTCTGGCCCGGGCGAGCTTGGGCGAGCTTTGCGCCGAGCGGGGCGTGGGGCAGGCCAAGGCCGCTCAGCTCAAGGCCGCCCTGGAGCTGGGACGAAGGCTGAGCTCCACCCATCCTGAAGAAAGAGCGGTGGTGCGCACCCCCCAGGATGTGGCTAACCTTCTCATGGCAGAAATGAGCTTTCTCGACCAGGAGCAGCTCAGGGTGGTGCTCTTAACCTCCAAGAATCAGGTAATATCCATACCCGACGTATATAAGGGGAATGTGAACACATCGCTGATTCGCCCCAGCGAGCTCTTTCGAGAGGCGGTGCGGGAGAACTGCCCGGCGATCATCGTAGTGCACAATCACCCCTCAGGGGACCCCGATCCCAGCCCCGAGGACATCGCCGTCACCGAGCAGATTGTAGCGGCGGGGAGGGTGCTGGACATCGAGGTGCTGGACCACATGATCATCGGCGGACAGCGCTATGTGAGCCTTAAAGAGCGGGGGGTAGGGATTAAGTAGGGCAAAGGAGGAGAAAATGGCAAAGAAAAAGGTATTGCTCACCGGCGCATCCGGCTCCATGGGCGGCGAATCCTTTAAAGAGCTACTTAGAAGAAGAGATCAATATGACACCGTGCTCTTGCTCAGGCCTTCTACGAAAAACAAGGAGTCCTTTGCCAGATATGAGGGGCAGGAAGGCTTAAGGATCGTCTGGGGGGACCTATGCAACTTCGATGATGTACTGGAGGCGGTTAACGGAGTGGATCACGTGCTCCATCCGGCGGCGCTCATAGCCCCGGCGGCAGACCACGACCCGCAACTCACCAGAGGGACAAATTACGAGGGTACCAAAAATATAGTCGAAGCAATCAAGAAGCAGCCAAACAACGGCGATAATGTGCGGCTGGTTAGTATTTGTTCGGTAGCTACATATGGAGACCGGCTTCCACCGGTGCAATGGATCAAGGTTGGCGATCCTCTAAAACCAAGTGTTGGTGACTACTATAGCGTAACCAAAATAGCTGCGGAGAGAAAGGTTATAGAATCGGGTCTGAAATACTGGGCCTCAATGCGTCAGACCTTTATCGCTATCCCCAATGTATACTCGCTTATGGATCCCATCATGTTCCACCAGCCTCCCAATACCCACTTCGAAATCATAACCGGCGAGGACGCCGGATATGGCCTGGTTCAAACCCTGGAGTGCCCCGATGATTTCTACGGCAGGGTATATAACATGGGGGGCGGCCCATCGTGCCGGCTTCTATACAGCGATTATCTCAGGGACTTTATGAAGATCTTCGGTTTGGGGGATTACCGAAAGATATTGCCCCGCAACTGGTTCTGTGTAAGGAACTTCCACTGCGGCTGGTATGAGGACAGCTGGGTGCTCAACCAATACCTGGGCCACTGGCGGCAGTCATTTGAGGATCAGATAAAGCAGGTGCAAGCTGTCGCCCCTTGGTATATGAAACAGGGAGGAAAACTGGCCCCCGCTTCTGTGGTTAAAGTTTTTATGAAGAGAATGGTAGACCCGTTGAAGTGGATAAAGAATAACGATGAAGAGAAGATCAAAGCTTTCTTCGGCAGCCGCGAAGCGTGGGGAAATATCCCCGGCTGGGACCAGTACGTGGTTGAAGCGGAGGATAAAGACCGGCAAACCAGGGAAGACCCGCTAACCAAAGAGTATACGTTAAAGGACATGCAGGAATTGGCCAAAGCAAGGGGCGGGCAATGCCTCTCAACCGATTATGTCGATATTAAATCGAAGCTCAAATGGAAATGCGGCTTCGGACATGAGTTTGAGGCTACCCCCAGGCTTATTCTAGCCGGGCACTGGTGCAACGAGTGTATGCCCCCTCCGTGGAACTGGGACGCCATCGCCAGGGTGGACCCGGCCATAGCCGATGTCTATTATTACAACCATGATAAAAACGAATCACAAAAGGTTGACTACCTGTATTACCCCAACGAACGAATCGATGGGATTTGAGTACACATACTGTCCCAACGAATGATATAGATGTCATACAGAAGCTATCGCCGTTTCGCCGCGACCTCTATACTGGTGCTGATAGCCGCGAACCTCGTGCTATTCATAGCGACGCTTGCCAGCCCTGACCTCATCTATACCCTCGGGCTGCAGCCGGCAATCTGGCTGGAAAGGCCCTGGACATTATTAACCAACCTCTTTATCCACGGCAGCATGTGGCATATCGCGGCTAACATGCTCACCCTATACTTCTTCGGAAGGTACCTGTCCATGATGATCGGAGACACCAGGTTCCTCACCGTTTATTTCCTCGGCGGGATAATCGGCAATTTCTTTTACATACTCCTGGAGCCATCTGGCCCTACGGCCATAGGCGCATCGGGAGCCATCTTTGCGGTAGCTGGAGTATTGACCGTGATGGCGCCCAAGCTGAGGGTATTCGTATTCCCCATTCCGGCCCCCCTACCCCTCTGGGTAGCGGTCATCGGCGGTTTCGTCATACTCTCCTTCTTCCCCAACGTAGCGTGGCAGGCCCATCTCGGCGGCCTGGCTCTCGGCCTGGTAGCAGGTTATTTCTTAAGGGGGAAGCAGCGCAATGTGCTGAGATTCCGCTAGCCTGCCA
>SOIC01000062.1 GCA_004377275.1 Dehalococcoidia bacterium | reverse complement strand
TGAGAGACCCCCATCTGGAGAAAGGTATGATTATCCGGAATCGGCATACGGTGTGATGAGCTGGTGGGACTATGGCCATTGGATCACCCGCATCGCCCACAGAATACCGAATGCGAATCCATTTCAGAGTGGTGCCTGGGAAGCGGCTCAGTTTTTCACCGCTGAGGATGAATCATCAGCAAACGAGATGCTCGATGAGCTGGGCTCCAAATATGTAATAATCGACTTTGAGATGGCTATTACAAAATTCCATGCCATAGCAACGTGGGCGGTGGGAAACACATCGAAGTTCTATGAGCCGTGCTATCGGCAAGCAGACGGAACTTCTAAGTGCTATGAGGAAAGTGTCTCAGGACGACAGGCTGCATTCATCTTATATTATCCCGAATATTATCAATCCATGGTATGCAGGTTGTACAAGTTTGGGGAGCAGGAGGTGGTTCCCGTTAACTCTACCTGGGCCATATCATACGTGGAGGGGATAGATGAGGGAGGGAATAAATACAAGGTGATTACCGGCGCCGCTAATGAGGGCGAGGCTTTCCCCACCTATGAGGAGGCGAAAGTATTTCTTGATGACCACCCAGACTTTATATTAGTTGGCCTATTACCCTTTGCCAGTCCTGTGCCCCTGGAGAAACTGGATCACTACGAACTAGTTAATGAGTCTGTCCAAGTGATAACATGGGGGGAGGAGGAAATCTCCTACGTGAAAATATTTGAGTATGTGCCTTGACGTAGGGCGTTGGCTACGCAATAGGTTCAATAGCAGGGGGGTCTGGGGGTGTACCCCATGTCATTGCCAGGGGCGTGATCAGCGAAGCCATCTTTGTGGAGGTGAGGGGTCAGGGGGTGAGGTGTAAAACACTTTCAGCAGTGTCTAAAAAACCTGCCTCACATTAAAAAATTTGGAGCGTTCTATAAGCGCGCTTTCTTGTATTATGTGCCGAGACGTCATACGCATTATGCGTGGGAGAATATAGTATAATGGAACGAAGTGAAGGACGAGGGGGAATACGATGAAAGCTTTAATACTAGCTGGAGGCAAAGGCACACGACTCAAGCCTATTACCAATACCCTTGCCAAACAGCTTCTCCCTGTAGCCAATAAACCCATTCTTTTCTATGTCCTCGATCAGGTGATAGAATCAGGCATTACCGACATTGGCATTATCGTTTCACCGGAGACAGGCAACGCGATAAAAGAAGCTATAGCAGATGGCCCAGAATGGACGGCCAAAATTACCTACATTTCGCAGCCTGAACCATTAGGACTCGCTCATGCTGTGAAAACAGCCCAGGATTTCCTTGGCAGTTCTCCCTTTCTCATGTTCCTCGGCGATAATCTCATTCAAGGCGGCGTCAAGGCTTTTGTTGACGAATTCGATAGCCGTGGGCCTGATGCTTTGGTGCTACTGAAGGAGGTTGCTGACCCTCGTTTCTTTGGTGTTGCTGAGCTTGATGCCTCAGGTAAAGTGATGCGGCTGGTGGAAAAGCCGAAAGAACCGAAAAGCAACCTGGCCCTGGTTGGCGCCTATCTCTTCACACCGGAAATCCACAAGGCAATAGCTCAAATCAAGCCCTCCTGGCGGGGGGAATTGGAAATAACCGATGCCATCCAGAAGCTCTTTGACATGGGTAAGACGGTTCAAAGCCATATCCTCAAGGGCTGGTGGCTGGATACCGGGAAGAAGGATGATTTACTTGAGGCAAACCGAGTGGTGCTTGACGATTTGTTAAAGCCTAGTATCAAAGGCGAGGTTGACTCTAAGAGCCAGGTCGCGGGCAGAGTCGAAATTAGAGAGGGGGCTAAGGTAGAAAACAGCACCGTTCGGGGTCCTGTATCCATCGCCCAGCGGTGTCATATCAGGAATTCCTTTATAGGCCCCTTTACCAGCATAGGCGCCAGTACAGTAATAGAAGATTCATCCATAGAGCACTCGGTGATTTTAGAAAGCAGCCACATTTATCGCATTGAGCGCCTGGTGGATAGTGTCATAGGCAGGGGGGTAGAGCTTAACAAGGCAGACGAAAGATTCAAGGCGGTAAAACTCTTCGTCGGTGATGATGCCAGAATAGAATTATAGGGGGTAAATGATGGACTATATATTCGGGGTGAAAGTGCAAAAGCTCCGCCTCATCCCTGACGACCGAGGATGGCTTATGGAGATGCTCCGCAGGGACTGGGAAGTGTTTGACAAATTCGGGCAGGCATATGTGACCACCTGCTATCCAGGTGCGGTTAAAGCCTGGCACTACCACAAGCTTCAGACCGACCACTTCACCTGCGTATACGGTGTTGCCAAGCTCGCCCTCTACGATGCCCGTGAGGATTCGCCGACAAAGGGCATGATAAATGAGTTTTATATCGGAACCTTAAATCCCATCCTGGTAAAGATCCCATCCCTTGTCTATCATGGCTTTACCGCTGTGGGCAATGAGATGGCTATGATCGTAAACTTCCCCACCGAGCTTTATAACTATGAAGAGCCCGATGAATATCGTGTCCCCTACGATGATCCCTCCATCCCCTATAAATGGGAGGTAAAAATGGGATGAAGGTGCTGGTGACAGGTGCTGGAGGGATGCTGGCAGAAGACCTAACTAGCTGCCTTTCGGAACGAGGATATGAAATCGTCGCGCTGCCCCGTAATAGGCTTGATATCACCGATTTAGGTGCCATTAGAGCCGCTGCAAATAAGTCTGAGCCTGAGCTTATGATTAACTGCGCCGCCTATACCAAAGTGGATAAAGCAGAGAAAGAGGAAACGCGGGCGCGTACGGTGAACGGCTTTGGTGTTCAGAACCTCTGCCTTCTATGCCAAGAGCGAGATATCCCGCTGGTACATTTCAGCACCGACTATGTCTTCGACGGCACCAAGGAAAGCCCTTACACCATCTATGATGAGCCTAATCCCATAAGCGCCTACGGTCGCTCCAAACTCCTTGGTGAGAAGTATATATTGTGGCTTCTCAGCAAGTTTTACCTGATACGCACCAGTTGGCTCTTCGGGCTTTATGGCAAAAACTTTATCGAGACCATGCTGGAGCTCGGGCAAAGAGAGAAGCAGATATCCGTGGTAAACGATCAGAGAGGATGCCCTACCTGGACTTATCACCTCGCCCAGGCAGTTGTTGACCTGATCGAAACGGAGCGCTATGGAATTTACCACATAACCAATTCCGAGCCCACCACCTGGTTTGAGTTCGCCAGGGAGATCTTCCGTCTCTCCGGAAGGGATATAGAAGTACTTCCCGTAACCTCGGATCAATTTCCCAGACCGGCAAGGAGACCTCAGAACAGTGTTCTTGACCCCTTCCCCCTTACTGAGGTCTTATTGAGAGAGATGCCTTCATGGAGGCAAGCTCTTAAGGAGTATCTGCAACGAAGAAATACAATGAAAAAGGTGGAAGTCTAAGAGAGACTGCTGAAAAAAGAGGTGCCCCGATATAATCGTCCGATAAGTCGGACGCTCGCAAAGCGGAGGGGATGGGGGTCTGGGGGTG
>SOIC01000205.1 GCA_004377275.1 Dehalococcoidia bacterium | reverse complement strand
GCCCAGTATAATTCCTACACCACCGAGATGGTCAAGGGCGTCATAGCTGGAATGAAGAAGGCCTCGGCAGATAGGAGTGTTGTGGCCATCATCTTCACCGCTGTTGGCGATAGGGCCTTTTGTACCGGTGGCAATACCAAGGAATATGCCGAATATTACACCCTCAGGCCAAGGGAATACAGGGACTACATTAATCTGTTTTCCGGGATGGTGGATGCCATCCTTGATGCCGGAGCGCCGGTTATTTGTCGCGTTAATGGGATGAGGGTGGCGGGAGGACAGGAAATCGGTCAGGCCTGTGATCTGGCTATTGCCTCTGACCTTGCTAATTTTGGTCAGGCTGGTACCGGGGTTGGCTCAACGCCGGATGGAGGCTCAACTGATTTTCTCCCCTGGCAGCTACCTACTACAGAGCTGGCCATATGGAGTTGCGTCTCCAACGAGCTATGGAGTGCCTACAAAATGCACAGGCTGGGCTTCATAACCGATTTAATGCCCGTGAAGAAGCTCAATGGTGAGTGGATTAGGAACCCTCTGGTGATTACCGACAGGTATGTAGAGGATGGGAGGATCGTCTATGGAGAACCTAAGACCGGTGACGAGGCCAAGAAGGCAAAGGAGATTATAAAGACGTCCGAGACCGATTTCTCGCTTCTGGACCGGAGGATAAATGAGATTGTCTGGACCCTTACCAATCTCATGCCCCTGTGCTTGATGAAGAGCATCGAGACTATCAGGTGGAAAAAGAAACACTTCTGGGATGCCAACAAGATTAGCGCCAAGTACTGGCTGGCTGCGAACATGAATATGGAAGCCTATCTTGGATTCAATACCTTCAATACGGAGGATATGACGGGTCAGCGCAGGATAGACTTTGTTAAATTCCGTCAGTTGATTGCCCAGGGGCATAGCTTCGATGATGATCTGGCAGAGCAGGTCATGCCGAAGCCGAAGCCGAAGCAGTAAACTGATAAGGATGGCGTAAATACGAAAGCCCAGGGATAAACCGTGGGCTTTCGCCTTTTGGCGAAAGGTGCGCCTCGCTGGATAATAGGAACGAAATGTATCCTGAAGGGAGGGAATATGGAATTCCAGAACATTGTTGTGGATAAGAAAGAGGGAATAGCGACTCTTACACTTAACCGCCCGCCACTTAACATAATAGATTGTGATATGTTGGTGGAGCTAAATACCGCCCTGGAGCAACTGGCGAAGGATGATGAAGTTAAGGTACTGTTGCTCCGCGGCTCTGGGAACAAGGCCTTCAGTGCAGGTGTGGAGGTAAAGGACCATATCGGGGAGAAGATGCCGAAGATGATGAAGGAGTTTGGCCGTGTCTTCCATCTCCTGAGAGGTCTTGGCAAGCCGAGTATTGCTGTGGTCAATGGCGTAGCACTGGGAGGTGGATGTGAGCTTGTTGCCGGCTGTGACATGGCTATTGCCTCCGAGAAAGCCCAGCTCGGTCAGCCGGAGATAAAACTGGGGGGACTGGCGCCGGCAGCTGCTCCCTTGTTTCCCAGGATAATGGGGGAGAAGAAAGCGTTTGAGCTGCTGGTGATGGGAGAAAATGTCAGTGCCCGGGAAGCGGAACGAATTGGCCTCGTTAATAAGGTTGTTCCGGAAGAAGAACTGGACCAGACTGCAGAGGAGTTCGCACGAAAGTTCCTGGGAAAGAGCACGCTGAGCGTCAGGCTCGTGAGAGATGCGCTGTATGATTGTGCGGAAACGCCCTCACTTGAGGCTTCGCTGGAAAAGGGAGTGGAGCACGGTATCAAGAGCTGGCAGACTGAAGATGGCCAGGAGGGTTTGCAGTCATATTTGGATAAACGCAAGCCTGAATGGAAGAACAGGTAACTAGATTTGGGAGGTATTATGAGATTGCAATATAAGAAGGCAATTGTCACTGGTGGTGGGAGGGGTATTGGCAGGGCTGTGGCCCTGGCTTTTGCTAGGGAAGGCGCCGATGTAGCGATAAACTATCGTAGCAATGACGCCACTGCTAAGGAGGTAGTGGACGAGATAAGGATGCTCGGCAGGAAGGCTGTGGCCTTGAAAGCGGATGTCGGCAGTTACCAGGATGCCAGGTCAATGGTCGACCAGGCGGTGCAGGAGCTGGGGGGGGTGGATATCCTGGTTAACAATGCTGGACTGTCCAAGCCCGCTTTGCTTTTGAAGATGGACGAGGAGACGTGGGATCAGGTTGTCGATATTCACCTCAAGGGCACCTTCAATTGTACGCAGGCTGCAGCTAACTATATGAAGGAAAACAAGTACGGGAAGATCATCAATGTCATCTCCACTGCCGGATTGTATGGGACGATGGGGCAGATAAACTATGCCTCGGCGAAAGCGGGAGTTATCGGGTTCACAAAGTCCGCATCCAGGGAACTCGCCAGATACGGGATAAATGTTAATGCCATATCCATGGGAATTATCACAACGGAGATGACGGACAAGATAAGAGAGGATGAAAGGCTAAAAGAAATATACCTCTCGAGAATACAGCTGGGCCGGTTTGGCGAACCTGAGGAGGTAGCGCCGGCCTTTGTGTTTCTGGCATCGGAGGATGCGCGGTACATCACCGGACAGGTGCTATCCGTTGATGGGGGTTATGTCGGGTAGTGGCCTTGTTTGTCACCACTGAGAGGAACCTGCTACTAATGTCAGCTCGTTGACGTTAAAAATCGGGGGTCAGTACGATCCTCTTTTCCAATCTCCCCCCGTGAGCATCTTCAAACGCTTGCTGAATCTGGCTCATCGGTCTGGTCTCAACAAAGGGCTCTATCTGTATCTTGCCGTCCAAGACCATCTTCAGAACCTCAGGGTAGTACTTGGGCAAACAGCCCCAGGAGCCCAGAATATCAGCGTCAAATGCCATCAACCGTGATAGAGCATACTCGTTCTTCTGCATGCCGAAGCCGCAAATCAGCAGCTTGCCGATAAATGACAGCAACTCCAGGGCAATTGCCTGACCATCAGCGGTGCCCGTCCACTCAAAAATCTTCCAGCCGTAGTTTGAGGGCACGCCCTTTTCCTTGCAGTAACTGCGAAACTCGTCCCTGATATCCCGGGGAGTCTTATCCACCGAGCTGATGACATGGGTAGCGCCGTAGTCCAGGGCTCTCTTTAGCTTCGCCGGGTTTCGGGCGATACCGATGACCTCTTTGGCGCCCAATGCCGAGTAAATCTGGGTGGCATGTACCCCCAGACCGCCGGTAGTCCCGACAATGATAGTTAAATCCCCCGGTTTAACCTCAGCCCTCATTGCTGCCTGATAGGGGGAGGTTACAGCATCAGCAATCACGGCAAAATGAGAAAGGGGTATTCCTTTCTTGTCTGTGATGACACACAAATCCTGAGCCGGGACGACGATGTGGCTGGAGAAGCCTCCGTAGATTTCCATACTGTTGCCGGGCATCTTCTGCGCCAGGCAGCGGTTGCCCCTTCCAGCAGCACAGATAGGGCAGTTATTGCACGGCATCACCGCCGGTATAATTACCTCCTTGCCCAGCCATTT
>SOIC01000185.1 GCA_004377275.1 Dehalococcoidia bacterium | reverse complement strand
ACCGCTCTGGGTGGACCTAACTGGACAGTGATGGTACTCCTCAGGAGGTTTTTATAGGAGCGAGGAAATGGTAAAAGAACCATCTCAGGAACACATTAAGATACCCATCGCAATGAGCCGACCTTATCGGTGGGCTACAGGCAGATACCTGGGCAAGCTCTATAAAGAGGCGAGGGATAATAAGAAACTTGTGACCAACCGGTGTCCTAAGTGCAAGGAGCTTTTGTGGCCCCCAAGGCCAGTCTGCGGAAGGTGCAAAGTTGAGGCAGGTGAAGACTGGGTGGAGATGAGCGATAAGGGAACAGTGATCCAATATACCTATCTGGTTTATCCCCTCTGGGACCCGCACGTAGGTGATCGGGTTGCAGAGGACTACCCCAATGCCACCATCCTGCTTGATGGAGGTGTATATTTGGTGCACAAGCTTGAGGAAAAGGATCCGGAGAAGCTAAAGGCGGGGATGCGTGTCCAGGCCGTCTGGAAAGAGGAGGAACGCGGACAAGGTCTAAATGACATCCTGTACTTCAGGACGATTGAGCAGTAGGAGGCTAGGAAATGGCTGAGAAGCTTGAAGAGTTAGAGTCCTTCGTCATTCCTGGGAAGATAGATATCCCGAACACTTATTTTGCTGGTCTGGCTGGGAGCCGCTTCCTCATTGAGCTGAGGGACAACAGGAGAATCATGGGCATAAAATGCCCCGCCTGCAATTGGGTCTATGTTCCGCCTAGGTCTACCTGCAAAGTGTGTTTTAGCAAGCTTGAGGATTGGGTTGAGGTGAGCGACAAGGGAACCTTGCTCACCTGCGCCATTGCTTACCAGCCGAGCCCTGTCCAGCCGGTGGAACCTCCTATTGCATATGGGATAGTCCATTTGGATGGCGCTGACAGTGGCTTTGTTCACCTGCTCGGCGAGGTGGATTTTGACCAGTTGAGGATTGGGATGAGGGTTCAGGCTGTATTCAAAGAGGAGCGGGCGGGCAGTATTCTAGATATCAAGTACTTCAAACCCCTGGGTTAGAGTGCGTTTCGCAACTTGAAACGTCATTGTGAGTAAAGCGAAGAAGCCCTGAGCACCGTATCGCGGAAATACACTGCCGGTTTTGTGAAAGCACTTACCTAGAAGAGAGGAGATCCCATGAAGAGAGAAGATCCCATGGCCGACCCTGTAGTGATTGTCGAGAAGGAGGGGGCGATCCTGATCGTTACTTTGAACCGCCCCGAGAAGAGAAACGCCATCAACTCCGAGGTCATGTGCCGTCTCTACGATGCCTGGACCCAATTGAACGACGATGACGATCTCCGTGTCGGCATCCTCACGGGTAGAGGAAACACCTTCTGTGCCGGAATGGACTTGGAAGACTTGAAGAAGCTTCGTGGCGACGAGGAGTTGGACGAATGGGCCGATCGTGCCCTGAACACGCCGGATCTTGCATTCACGGCCTGGCTCAAGGTCAACCGGCCGAAGAAGCCAATAATCCTGGCCGTCGAGGGCCACGCGCGCGCGGGGGGTACCGAGATTCTGCAGGGGACAGACATCCGCGTGGCCGGAGAGAGTGCCCAGTTCGGGGTCACCGAGGTACAACGGGGGCTGTTCCCGCTGGCAGGCTCGACGGTGCGGCTGCGGCGCCAGATCTCGTACGCGATGGCGGCCGAGATACTCCTCACGGGGGAGGACCTACCGGCAGCGCGCGCTTACGAGCTGGGGCTGATCAATCACGTGGTGCCCGACGGTCAGGCCCTGACCAAGGCCAAGCAGATCGCCCAGCGCATCGCGGACAACGGACCTCTCGCCGTTCAGGGCATCCTGGCGACGCTGCGCGAGACCGAGATGCTTCCCGAGGACAAAGCCTTCGAGATCGAACTGAGCTACGGCATGCCGGTGTTGATGTCCGAGGACGGGAAGGAGGGATCGCGCGCCTTCCTCGAAAAGCGCAAGCCCGTCTTCAAGGGCCGCTAGTGCCTTTCGCTGCCCACGATCCTCATTCTGTCCCCCATGCAGGAAGCCACAAGATAGGGGACGTTTTTCTTTTGGACATACAACTCCGTTCTGCTGTATTCTGTTCCTACCCGAAACAAGCTTCCTATCGATAGACTCGATCCTGGATCAGGAACGAGATTGCTGGCTTTAACACGCTTCTGGCCGCCTGGGGCTGCCCTTTTGTTGCTTCTCAGGGCATCCGCGAGAACAAAGCAGGCTCGACAGGTTGAGACGGCGGTCTTCTACCTTGCCTCCCGCTCTCCCTTGCCCCCAAACCCCCTTCACCTTTGGCAGCATTCTGGGCTCAGAGACAACCCAGATTGGCATTGGTCGGGACTTTCGAAAAGATTGCATGGTCCCCAAAGATATCGATAGCCGCCATTGATGGGATATGTACAGCAGGTGGCATCGAGTTAGCTGTTAGCTGTGATATCATTCTGGCCTCAGAGACAGCTCAGATTAGCGATATGCATGTGAAGAATCTGGGGTTGATTGGAGGAGCCGGTGGAACAACAAACCTAGCTTGGAAAGTAGGAGTAGCCAAAGCCATAGAGCTTTGCTGTACTGGGGATGTCATTGATGGCAAGGAGGCTCACCGCATTGGTTTAGCCAATCAGGTCTTCCCTCCCGATAAGCTTCTGGATGGGGCAGAAGAGATGGCCGGGAAAATCGGTAGCATGCGGCCTGCTGCTCTGACAATGGTCAAGGCAAGCTGCAGAGCCGTACAGGATATGGATCGGCGCTCGTCCTGGCAGTACTGTGATGACGCTTTCTTTGTTCTAATGACTGAGCCTGATACTGCTGAATGGGGACCGGCACGCTGGGTGAATAAGCGTTAGCTCGATGTCCCCGAACGGGTCAAGACTTTCTGGGTTGGTGGGCGGGTCGTCGGAGTCGAGTATCTTTATGATGAGCTGGCCCCGGGGATAGACCTTCTTGACCCCGAAAATGCCGGAGCTCCATCATATTCAGTTGTTAAGGTGCAATGCGTTTACCATATCGAGCATTGCGCAAGATGTCCTTTTTATTGAACGTTAGTCCAAATTGTTCACTCCGTCACAGTGTAGCGTTTCATGCAGTTCGCGTGCCTGACACACTCTGTAGCACCTCTTACGTCCTGCGCAGTCAGTAGTCCATCCCCATCTCCTGGAACATCACCTAGGCCTTTTCCAGAGTTTCCAAGGCTTTTTCGCCTACGGCCGGTATCTGCATAGAGCTATCCTAGGTAGAGATAGCCCTAAGAGGACCACAGTTTAAGTTTCAGTTCATCGTATATCTTGATGCTTTGTATAATGTATTCCTCTGACGGATTGATGTCTTATCCACCTCCCTTGAACCTCTCCGCCGGGTCTTCCCCACCAGCGTCTAAGTGACATTGTAGCCACCCTTTTTGGGATCGGACGATTTTATCAAAGATCACTTTTTTCAAGACTTTGAGTGCCTCTCTCTCCGCGGTCGATGATAATCCTCTGAAGCTCAACCAGTCCCTCCTCCTCAAGGGCTACGGCTGTCTTCCTGCTTTCAAGCATATTGTATCTCCTAGCTTAGAATCCACA
>SOIC01000182.1 GCA_004377275.1 Dehalococcoidia bacterium | reverse complement strand
GTGGTCATCTCGGGGAGCCTGAGGTTAATAACCTCGTCCCCGCGCGTTACGCTGAGGCGCACCTCATCCCCTCCGGGGTAATCCCTGAGGGCAGCGAAGATGCGGTGAATTAGCCCCACATCGCTCTCCTCATCCTCGGTCTGGGCGAGATTAATCAGGAGCCTGCGCCTCGCTGGTGGGGCGGGCGCCACCTCCTCAGGCTGATATTGGCTCACCCGCTCGCAGCTCAGCTGCACCCGGTCTCCCCTGAGGCGCACCTTGCCTTCCACCAGGAGAATGTTGCCCTCGCTCCAGAGCTCCCTGGTGCGCTCGTAGACCTCGGGCCAGGCGGTAACCTCGACACTGCCATTTAGGTCCTCGAGGATGGCGCTGGCAAAGGGGCGTCCCTCTCTGGTATATAGCTGCCTCACCGTGGAAACCATGCCGGCGGTCACCACATCCTGCCCCACCATCTCCTCATCGATCTCACCGCATAGAACAGTGGTAAGCGGGGTGAGCTTGGGGGCGGCACGACTGAAGGGGTGCTCCGAGAGGTAGACCCCCAGAAGCTCCCGCTCCCAGGACAGTTTCTCTTTAAGGGCGGCATCGCCCTCCTCCAGCTCCAGGTCGGGCAGGGGGACAGGCACGCTCTCCCCCCACAGGTCGAACATGGTGGCCTGCCCCGTTTCCTTGAGCCGTTTTTCCCGCTGGGCCAGGGACAGGATGCGGTCGATGCTGGCGAGAAGGGAGCCGCGATTCCCCAGGGCGTCCAGCGCCCCCACCTTGATCAGGCTTTCCAGGGCGCGTTTATTGATTGCCCTGAGGTCGGCTCTGCGGCAGAAGTCGGCGATGGACCCGAACTCGCCCTCGGCGCGGGCGGCGATGAGCGGCTCAACGGCCCCGAAACCAACGTTCTTGATCGCCGCCAGCCCGAAGCGAATCCCTTTTTCGCTCTCTCCCCACCGCTTCCCCCTCTCCTCCCCGTCCTGGCGCTCAATGACGAAGGTGGCCTCGCTTTTGTTGACGTCCGGTGGCAGAATGGGGATGCCGAGGCGGTTACAGTCGTTGACGGCGGAGTGTATCTTCTCCGGCTGCCCGATTTCCACGGTGAGCAACGCACTCATGAACTCAGCCGGGTAGTTCGCCTTAAAGTAGGCGGTCTGATAGGCGATCATGGCATAGCTTACGCTGTGGGCCTTGTTGAAGGCATAGCCGGCGAAGGGCTCGATGAGGTCGAAGACCTCTTGCGCCAGCTCCGCAGAGAATCCCCTCCCCGTGGCCCCGGCGATGAAGTTTTTTCGCTCTTTTTTCATCACCTCGGAGATCTTCTTGCCCATAGCCTTGCGGAATATATCGGCCTCCCCCAGGCTGTATCCGGCGAAGGCCTGGACGATGAGGAGCACCTGGTCCTGGTAAACGATCACCCCGTAGGTCTCCTCCAATATCTGGGAGAGGGTGGGGTGGGGGAATTGGATTGGCTCCAGGCCATGCTTTGCCTTGATGAAAATGGGGATGTGCTGCATAGGCCCGGGGCGGTAGAGGGCGATCATGGCGGCGATATCGCTGAAGGAGGAAGGCTTGAGATCCTTGACGAAGCGGCGCATCCCCGCGCCTTCAAGCTGGAACACCCCGGTGGTCTCCCCTGCGGAGAGGAGCTCGAAGGTTTTAGGGTCATCGAGGGGGAGCTCGTTGAGGTCGATAGCCACCCCGTTGGTCTGGGCGATGAGCTCTATCGTTTTCTCGAGGACGGTGAGGTTCGCCAGCCCCAGGATGTCCAGCTTGAGCAAGCCTATCTGGGCGATGGCTTCCATAGGGAACTGGGTCATGGCGATTGCCCCCTCACCTGCCCTGGTCGGTCGCTGAAGGGGCACGTAACGGGTGAGCGGCTCCTTGGAGATGACCACCCCGGCAGCGTGGGTGGAGGCATGGCGACAAACTCCCTCGAGACGACGGGCGTCATCCACCAACTGGTGCACCCCTTCATCCTGGCGATAGAGCTCACCAAGCTCCGGGTTACTCTCCATGGCCTGCTCCAGGGTTATATTCGGGATGGGGGGAACCAATCTCGCCACCCGATCGACACTCCCGTAAGGCATTCCCAGGGCGCGGCCCACATCCCGGATCGCCGCCCTGGCGCCGAAGGTGCCAAAGGTGATGATCTGGGCCACACACTCAGCCCCGTATTTTTGGGCGGCATAGGAGATTACCTCATCGCGCCGCTCATCCTGAAAGTCAAGGTCGATGTCCGGCAGTTCCTTGCGCTCCACATTGAGGAAGCGCTCGAAGACCAGTTTATGTTCCAGGGGGTCGATGTCGGTGATACCGAGGGAGTAGAGAACCAGGCTGGCGGCGGCGCTGCCCCGCACCCCGGAGAGGATTCTTCGTTCCTTAGCAAAGGATATGAGGTCCCAAACCACGAGGAAATAGTTGGCGAAATTGGTTTTTCGTATTACATCCAGCTCATACTCCATGCGCGCCACGATCTCAGGGGCAGGCTGGTCAAAGCGACGCCTGAGCCCCTCTCGACAAAGCTCCTCGAGGTATTCGTCGGCGGTCTTGCCCTGGGGCGTCACCACCTCAGGGAGGAGAGACCGCCCGAGTTCCAACTCAAGATGGCACAGCTCCGCGATGTGCTGGCTGTTCTCCAGGGCCTGGGGAAGGTCTGAGAAGAGCTCTGCCATCTCCGCCTCGCTCCTTAGATAGAAGTAATCCCCCATCCTCATCCGCTTCTCATCGTAGATGGTAGTGTTTCGCTGAATGCAAAGGAGCAGCTCATGGGAAGGATGGTCCTCCTTCAAGGTAAAGTGGACATCGTTGGTGGCCACCAGGGGGATGTCCAGCTCACCGCCGAGGGCGATGAGCTGGGGGTTTACTCGCTCCAGCTCCGCTATGGGGTGGCGCTGCAGTTCGAGGTAGAAATCGCCGAAGACCTCCTTATTCCAAAGGGCCGCCTTCCTGGCTTCCTCAGCGCGCCCCTCCAGGATGAGGCGCGGGATCTCGCCCTGGAGACACCCTGAGAGGGCCACCAGTCCCTCATGGTGCTCCGCAAGAAGCTCCCGATCCACCCTGGGCCTATAGTAGAAACCCTCGAGATGGGACTTAGTGGTGAGTTGAAGCAGATTTTGATAGCCCTCCTCGTTCTTGGCGAGCAGGGTGAGGTGATAGGGATTTTTGTCGGCGGGATCCCTGGAGCGGTATCCAAAGCGTGTAAAATAGAACTCGCACCCCAGGATGGGCTTTACCCCAGCCTCTCTGGCAGCCTGGTAAAATTCCATCGCCCCGTACATGGCACCGTGATCGGTGATCGCCATGCTATCCATCCCCAGCTCTTTTGCCCGGGAGATGAGCTGAGGAATGCGGCACAGGCCATCGAGGAGGCTATATTCGGTATGAACGTGGAGGTGGGTAAACATGAGTTGTAATATTATAGCATAGGTTACTCCAGAAAATAGCTCATGTACTCGTCCAGTACATTGGTGACGCGTCACCGTTCGCCGGCTTTTACCCGTCATTGCCACGAAAATACCATTATCTGTCCGGATGAACCCTACACCCTTGTCATTCCCGCGCAGGCGGGAATCCAG
>SOIC01000079.1 GCA_004377275.1 Dehalococcoidia bacterium | reverse complement strand
GTTAAATGATGACTGCTTCCGCTTTCTCACTATCGAAAGCAGTGAGCAAGAAAAATTGATGTCGCTCAGATAGATAGGTGACACATGGCATCTTGGATTCCGCTTTATTGCCATCACCAGGAGCTTTACGATAAAACAACCTTAGGAACGAGTAGATGCGCAGATATACATACTACACCGTAGATTTTACTGCGGAGGATCTATGAAAGGGAGTACCCCGATATAATCGAGGGCAGGGGTCTCCCCGACTCGTCGGGGCAGAAACACATATCAGGGTGGGTAGGTGGGAAATGATAGATTGCTTTCCCCGAGGCCGACAGGTCGACCGCTGCTTCGGCCTAAATCGTGGTCGCGATGACGGGTTCAATGAGCGAATGATTGTGTCACCAATGTACTGGACGAGTACAAAAACTTGCTAAATGTAGGGTGCGAGAGTAGAATATTTATGTGAATTGCTGTTGGAGGGTGGCATGGATAAAGGGACATGGACGGTAAAGGCAGGGCTTGCTCAGATGCTCAAGGGTGGCGTGATCATGGATGTGGTCACCGCTGAGCAAGCCAAGATCGCTGAGGAGGCAGGGGCCTGCGCCGTGATGGCCCTGGAGCGTGTCCCTGCGGACATTCGCGCTGCTGGAGGGGTCGCCCGCATGGCAGACCCCAGCGTGATTTTAGCCATCATAGAGACGGTCTCCATCCCGGTGATGGCGAAATGCCGCATCGGTCACTTTGTGGAGGCCCAGGCTCTTGAGGCCCTTGGGGTGGACTTCGTCGATGAATCTGAGGTTTTGACCCCCGCCGATGAAAGCCATCACATTTGGAAGCACGACTTCAAGGTTCCCTTCGTCTGTGGCTGTCGCGACCTGGGCGAGGCGCTGCGGCGGATCGGGGAGGGGGCGGCAATGATCAGGACCAAGGGAGAGGCAGGCACGGGGAATATCGTGGAGGCGGTGAGGCACATGAGGGCGGTTAGGGACGAAATCCGCAAGCTGGGGAGCATGACCACCGATGAGCTGGTCGCCGAGGCCAAAGCCCTGGGCGCCCCGCTGGAGTTGGTGATCGAGGTACATAAAACAGGAGGTCTGCCGGTGGTGAACTTTGCCGCCGGTGGCGTTGCGACCCCTGCGGATGCAGCACTGATGATGCAACTGGGGGCGGAGGGCGTGTTCGTGGGCTCAGGGATCTTCAAGTCCAGCGATCCAGAGATAATGGCGAAGGCTATCGTTAAAGCCACCACCCATTACCGCGACCCAGCGATCATCGCCGAGGTGTCCAAGGGCCTAGGGGTGGCAATGCCAGGTCTTGACATAAGGACAATACCTGAGGAGAATCTACTGTCCCCCAGGGGCTGGTAAGAGGGGAAAAGGCGCTAAGATGGATAGCCAGGAAGCGACCAAGTGTGCCTCTGGCAAGGAGGTGGCATGAAAAAAATTGGCGTGCTTGCCCTCCAGGGTGCCTTTGTGGAGCACATTGCTCTCTTACGCCGTCTTGATGTAGAGGCCTTTCCCATTCGCCTACCCCAGGAGCTTGAGAGCCTGGATGGGCTGGTTATCCCCGGTGGTGAGAGCACCACTATAGGCAAGCTGATGAGGGAATACGATTTGATGGCACCCCTCAGCAGTCTCTGTAACGAGGGCTTCCCCATAATGGGCACCTGCGCTGGCATGATCCTCCTGGCGAAGAGGGTCTCGGATCTCAGTCTTGAGCCTCTTGGGGCTATGGACCTGGAGGTAAGGCGTAACGCCTTTGGCCGGCAGGTGGATAGCTTTGAGACCGACCTTGAGATACCCGCCATCGGTGAGCCTCTCTTTCACGGCGTGTTCATTCGGGCACCCTTTATCGAGCGGGTCGGTGATGGCGTGGCAGTGCTAGCACGGCTTCCCAATGGCACCGGCGTGGCGGCAAGACAGGGAAATATGCTCGCTTTGGCCTTCCATCCTGAGCTGACCGACGACCTCAGGCTCCACTCCTACTTCCTGAGTATCGTCAACGGTGACAAAAACCAATGATTCGATCCCTTTATCCCATTGACCTATTACCGTTCCTTTTCTTTTCTCGGCATGCGCTTCCCAACCAGGCTATCGCCCGGGATAGCCTTGCCAAGAGAAGCCCCTTCTCACCGCAGGTTTTTCTGGAGCATTGGCTCCCCTTGAGAGGAATGCGGCACACCTGGGTCTCAGGAGAGGGTGGTCGCCTCAGCGGTGTCGTTTCCGTTAGGCCATGCGCTGCGCCCACCGTCTGGCAGGTCGACTATCTTCAGGCCGGTGATGAAGAGCACTGCATTGCTCTCCTGGACATGGTGAGCACCGCTGCGGCGAAGCTTGAGGTAAGAAAGCTTTTCCTGCGTCTCCCCACCGCCAGCCCGCTCATCGATGGAGCGAGGCGTGCCGGCTTTTCGTGCTACACCAAGGATTATCTTTACCGCTATGTTGGTGAACGAGGACAAAGGGCTGCTGAAGCACCAGAGCCCTATCTCCTCCGTCCCAAGTCTCGCAGTGATGAGTATGGACTCTTCGATTTATATAATGCTGCTGTTCCCCTCCCGGTGCGCACCGCTGAGGGGATGACCCTGAAAGAGTGGCAGGAAAGTAGAGAGCAGGGCTCCTGGATGGTGCAGCATAAGGAATTCGTCCTCCTCTTTCGCTCTCACCCTTCCCCCCTCCCCAATGAGGGTAGCTTGGTGGGCTGGCTGCGAGTCAACGCCGCCAGAGGAACAGGCTGCTTCGACATCATGTTTCATCAATTGGAGGAGGAGAGGCTTGAGTGTCTGGTGAATTATGGTCTTATATGCCTCGGTGGCAAGTCTCCGATATTCTGCGTTGTGTCCGCTTTTCAAGGGCAACTAAAGGGTCTTCTGGAAAGTTCAGGCTTTGAGCAGGTAGCGGAGTACGCCACCTTAATGCAGGAGGTCGCCGTCAGGGTTAGCGAACCAGAAGTTATACCGATGCGAGCATGAGGTAAGCGATGTTTAAGAGAATTACCGACGATCTCGATGCCATGCTGGAGCGGTTGCCGCCCCACATCGCGCAGCCGCTCCGGGAGCGGGAGGATCGCAGCGAGCTCCTGGAGGTAGTCATGGACCTGGGGCGCCTCCCAGAGGCTCGCTATCCTGACCGTGAGATAGTGCTCGGCGACAAGGAGGTTGACGAGGAGGATATCGAATATATTGTCTCCCGCATCGCCACTTTCGGCGGCGATAACCGGGCGGGCATTGAGCGCACCCTGCATCGCATCTCCGCGATCAGAAATCGCGAGGGACGCATAGTGGGGCTAACCTGCCGCATCGGTAGAGCGGTATACGGCACCATCGGGATCATTGCGGACCTGGTGGAGTCGGGGAAGAGCATCCTGCTGCTGGGCCGGCCCGGGGTGGGTAAGACCACCATGCTCCGCGAGGTGGCCCGCGTGCTGGCCGATGACCTGAAGAAGCGCGTGGTGATCGTCGATACCTCCAACGAGATCGCCGGCGATGGCGACATCCCCCACCCCGCCATTGGGCACGCCCGGCGGATGCAGGTGGCCACCCCCAAGCTCCAGCATGCGGTGATGATCGAGGCGGTGGAGAACCACATGCCCGAGGTGATCGTCATCGATGAGATCGGCAC
>SOIC01000068.1 GCA_004377275.1 Dehalococcoidia bacterium | reverse complement strand
CCAAGGGTGAGCAGTCAAGGCTCAGGGGGTATTGAGGATATGGCTATCAAAGGTGAAAGGGGGTGATTTGGGATGTTTGAAAGTATAGAGGGGATACTCGAAACCCTTGAAAGGCTCCTGGATAAATTCATCGATGCCATTGCGGCCATCGCAAACATCACAGGCATCTAGCCAGGCTGATTTGGAGAGAAGAGAGCGGGATGTAGTTTAAGGTAGAATAAAGCAGGCAGACACAACACTGCGTTAAAACTGAATTTTTTGTTCCGAGAAAGGCAAACCCACCGAAAGGCGGCGACGCAAAGCCAAGGATCTAAGGTTAGAACATTTAACTATGACAGCTTATCAGTGGCAGACAAACATCGTTTCGGTCCTAACACGGAAAAGCAATGAGATGGGGGGCGCTCTATGGACGGTGATTCACTCGGGATCGATTTTCCTGCCGCAGCTCATGCTGTTGGTTGTCTACCCGTCCTACAACATTACCGCATATACCCCCGCAGTAGCAGGGGAGGTATACATTTAATCTAATACACAAGAGAGATGAACGAAAGAGGGGTGAATTGATTTTCACCCCTCTTTGTTTTCTAACTCAGCGCTTTTTACCTCAGGCAACACGCAAGGGAAACATCAACCTTATGCCTTCATTGATTTGGGCACATACCCCATTAGGTGAATCATTTCTAATCATAGTAAAAGCTTCCCCGCTACAGCCTGCCTTGTCATACAATGATGTCCATGCCAGAAGTCGATAGCATTCTTATATATTCGGCTTGGTTCGCACAAACTATGCAAAGCTAGGCTACTTGACCGATTTGCTTTATGGGGGTACACACTGTTGGGTATAGCTATATATCCCCCATGCTGAAGCCCCTAGGCGCTCCCGCCAACATCTATCGCAACACCCGTTCATCACCGATGCGGCGGGTTAATTTTTGTGCGTCCAGATATTCCATCAGGGCCAGGGCATATTTACGACTGGTGTGGAACAGGTCGCGGACCTCGGCTACGGTTACCTTGCCCTGGGATTTTATCTGGGCGACTATGCCGTCCACCATCTTATCGTAGGCAGAGGCGAGGAAGATCACGTCATCGCTTGCCTTCACCACCTGACGTTGCTCTATGAGCAGATTGAGTAGGTCTGGCTCGGGTAGAGGATCTAGGGTTGGCAAGTAGGGATTGCGTGCCAACCTATCCAGGAATGCGTCGACTTCTGCCTGCTGTTCCGGGGTAGGCTGAGGCTTGTGGTCAGGCAAGCGCACCGTCGTCCCAGCCTCAATTAGGGTGCCCTCCTGTATGAGCTGCTCCAGAGCGCGGGCGAAGAACTTAGTGGGTGTCTTTAGCTTGCCTCTCAGTTCCTCTTTAGGAGGGCCGTGGCGAAGAGGGAAACGCTGGTGGTATCTCTGGACAGCTAGCTTTGCTTGCTTTGCCAGTTTTTCCCAACCCTGGGCTGAGAAAAGCAGCATCATGTCTCCCAATACTATGACCTTCTTCTGGGCGGCCAGTGATCTTATGGCCTCCTCTGCTTCCCCTCGCGACAGGTTGCAGAGTGGCAGCAACCTTTCCAGCTCGAGAGGCTCTTCTTCTTGTACGATGGCCAGGATTATCTGTTCAGTGGTGCCTGCCTCCCTGGTTGCTAGTCCCTCAATAACATCGGGGCGAAAGCGGCGGTGTCGTTTTGCCCGTATGCCAACGATTTGCCCTCCGCCAAGGGTCTGCTGAGGGGAGCGAATGATGAATCGGTCATCCTTTACCGCCGCAATGGGCTGTGTAAGCATAAACTGAGCCCATGCTGTTTCCCCAGGCTCAATTTTGTCCCTTTCCAGCAGGCGGACCTTCCCCAGCACCTCGGCGGCTCCATGGTGAAATGTGACAGTAGCATTATGGGGCAGGGGGCGAGGCGCAGAGGGCAGCAAGCGTAGCTTAACGTCAAACGCTCTGGTCGGCGTGAGCCAACCGGGGGTGGTCACCACATCGCCACGTGTTAGCTCACCGGTAGCCACACCGGACAGGTTGGCCGCTACGCGGTTGCCTGGAGAGGCAATATCGATTTTCTGCTTATGTGATTGCAGCCCGCGTATGCGTGCTGCTAGAGCTGAAGGCAGGATCTCTACCTCTTGTCCCTGGGATAAAGACCCATCGACCAGGGTTCCGGTAACCACGGTGCCAAAACCAGCCATGGTAAAGACACGGTCTACGGGAAGCCTTGGCCTGCCGATGTCCTTCTTGGGTGTGGCGGAATCCAAAACCCGGTCAATAGTAGAAACTAGCTCGGGCAAGCCCTCACCGGTTAATGCGGAGACAGCGATGATCGGGGCTTGCGCTAAGGTAGTACCCGCTAAAACATCCCCTACCTCCAATGTCACCAATTCCAGCCACTCCTCATCTACCAGGTCCTTCTTGGCTATTATTGCAATGCCCCTATCTACCTGAAGAAGGTCTAGGATGGCCAGGTGCTCTCTAGTCTGGGGCATGACCCCTTCATCGGCGGCGACCACTAGTAAGGCGACGTCGATGCCTCCAACGCCGGCGAGCATGTTCTTGATGAAATGCTCATGCCCGGGGACATCCACAATACCGACCGCTCGACCGCTGGGCAGCTTTAACCAGGCAAAGCCGAGGTCGATAGTCATGCCTCGCTCTTTCTCCTCCCGCAGCCGATCCGGGTCGATACCGGTGAGGGCCTGAACCAGAACCGATTTCCCATGATCGACATGGCCTGCGGTGCCTAGGACAAAGGACATGCGTCACTCCCGGATGATGATTCTCCCCTTCGGTTCCCCCACTACCTCTCCGATGATGGCGGCATCCTTTATACCATTCCGGTGCAGGTTTTGAAGGAGCGCCTCAGCCTCTCTGGCTGGGACGGAAATCAGTAATCCGCCCGAGGTTTGGGGGTCGAAGAGGATGTTCCACATATCATCGCCTATCTCATAAGCCTGCTCTATCATATTGAGGCGAAATTCCCTGTTGCGCTGCGTTCCCCCCGGAACCAGCCCCATCTGGGCCAACCCTTTCGCCTCGGGGAAGCAGGGAATGGCGGTGACATGGATCTCCATACATACCGGGCCATCCTCAATCATTCCACAGGCGTGTCCCAGGAGACCGTAACCGGTTATGTCGGTGCAGGCGTGGACCCCCGCCTCCTGCATTAGCTCCGAAGCCCTCTTATTCAAGGTAGTCATCGAGACAGCTATCCGGGCTACAGCCTCCTCCCCTGCCACCCCGCCCTTAATGGCGGTGCTCACGATTCCCGTGCCCAGGGGCTTGGTGAGGATCAGTTTATCACCTGTTTTAGCTCCCTCCTTGGTGACCATCTTCGCTGGATGAACCACACCGGTGACGGAAAGTCCGTATTTCAATTCGGGGTCCTCGATGCTATGCCCCCCTACCAGGGCAACCCCCGCCTCCCGCAGTTTATCCCAGCCTCCCCGCAGGATCTCGCCGAGCACCGATATGTCCTGGCTCTGGATGGGGAAGCAGACCACGTTCATCGCGGTTAGGGGCTTACCACCCATAGCATAGACATCGCTCAGGGCGTTAGCTGCGGCGATTTGCCCGAAGGTGTAGGGGTCATCTACGATGGGCGTGATGAAATCGATGGTCTGGATGAT
>SOIC01000129.1 GCA_004377275.1 Dehalococcoidia bacterium | reverse complement strand
AGCATTTCATCGAGCATCAGTTTGCCGAGGGCGAGAAGCGGGAGGAGATATTTAAATATTTCAGGGAGACCTTTTTGACCAAAACGCGGGATGAGTGGGTCGCGCTGCTGCGACAGAAGGATACTTGTGTTGCTCCGGTCTATGACATCGACGAGGTGGAATCCGATCCACAGTTGATCGCCCGCCGCATGATTATCGAGTCGGATCACCCCACCCTGGGCCGGGTGAAGCAGGTCGGCTCCATGCACAAGCTCTCGGATTCACCGGTCGAGGTTAGGAACTGGAGCACGCGCTTCGGGCAGCATACTGAGGAGGTGCTGCTCGAGCTCGGCTACGATAAGACCCGCATCAGAGAGCTCTTTGATGCGGAGGTGATCGGCTAGATGACCTTATTAGTATTCGAGGTAGCACTAGTTAATAAGTAACATTGTTTATGGGGGCTGGAGATAGCCTCCATAAACTGTTAAAGAAGGCTGGTAAATATCTATAAGGAGGTGTTTTGAATGGTTGGGATAACTTCTTACGGCGCATACATCCCGTACCATCGGCTTAGCCGGGAGGAGATTTATAAAGCCTGGGGTGGTTTCCCAATACCCGGGGAAAAGGCAATGGCCAGTCACGATGAAGATGCGGTAACCATGGCCTGGGAAGCGGCAAACGACTGTTTGCATGGTTTCGACCCCGGGAAGATCGGTGGCTTGTATCTTGCTACCACATGTTCTCCATATAAGGAGAAGCAGTGTTCCACCATTATCGCCACGGCGCTCGATATGGGAAGCGAGATCCGAACCGCCGATTTCGCCAACTCGCTACGGGGCGGCACTATCGCTATCGCTTCGGCCCTGGATGCGGTTAAGGCAGGGACGGCCAGGAGTATTCTGGTGGCTGCCGCCGACACTCGTATGCCGGCACCGGGCGGTTTTGTCGAGGGGTCCTTTGGTGACGGCGCCGCCGCTCTTCTAATTGGAGACAAGGATGTTATTGCGACTATTGTAGACCACTACTTCGTATCCGACGAATTTACCGGTGAGTGGCGCGCCGATGGTGACACCTTTATACGTTCTTGGGAGGACAGGATGGTGCTTGATGAAGGCTACTCCTCCATTCTTCCGCAGGCGATGTCCGGGTTGATGAAGAAGCATAAGCTTGAGGCGAAGGATTTCGCCAAGGTAGTGGTTGGTGCCCCCATCGATATAAGAAGGCATGGCAAGCTAACAGTGGGCCTCGGCTTCGGCATGGAGCAGATCCAGGAGCCATTCTTTATGACGGTGGGCAATACGGGCACAGCGCTGGCGATGATGATGCTGGTTGCTGCCCTGGAAGAGGCTAAGCCAGGGGACAAGATCCTCTTTGCTAACTATGGAAATGGTGCCGACGCCTTCCTCATTGAGGTTACAGATGCGATTAAGAAAAAAAAGGTACATGACCGGCGCGCCACCAAGGGTTACCTGGCGTCGAAGCGGGTGCTCACCAATTATGCCACCTACCTTCGCTGGCGTGGTTTGGTTACCGTGGAGCGCGCCCGCCGGCCAGAGATACCATACACTTCACTGACAGCGCTGAAGCGCAGTCGCAAGGAAGTCCTTCGCCTTTACGGAGACAAGTGCAAGGTATGTGGCAATGTACAATACCAGATGCCTTTCGGCGTGGGCGGCATGACGCCCATCAGGGTGTGCTACTACTGCCAGGCCAAGGATCAATTCGAGGATTACCGCTTCTCCGACAAGAGAGGCCGTATCTTCACCTATTCTCTTGACCTGCTGGCGGACGTTGTCGATCCACCGGGCACGCCTGTATTCGTGGACTTCGAGGGCGGCGGTCGAGGGTGGTTTGAGCTGACCGATCGTGACCCGGATCAGGTAAAGGTGGGTATGCCGGTGGAGATGGTATTGAGGCAGATGTACTTCGACCGTGGTATACATAACTATTATTGGAAAGCACGGCCGGTAAGAGGGTAATGAGATAAAAAGGGCATCACAGGGGAGTCGGGGAAGACATTAAACAGCAAACCTGTCGAAAACTGGAGGCAACGATAAAGAGTGGGAAAAGAAGGAGGATGAAATGGCAGAGAGTATAAAGGACAAAGTAGCCATAATTGGAATGGGCTGCACCAAGTTCGGTGAGCTCTGGAATACGAGCGCAAGCGACCTGATGGTCGACGCCGCCTATGAAGCCTATGAGGACGCGGGGATCGAGCCCAAGGATATCGATGCCGCCTGGGTAGGAAACTGGCAGGAGGTTAGCGGAATGGCCGGGCTGGGCCTGGCCGGCCTCAGGCTGCAGTACAAGCCGATAACCAGGGTGGAGAATATGTGCGCCACCGGCACCGACGCGCTCCGCAACGCTGCCTATGCAGTGGCCTCAGGCGTGGTTGATATTGCTCTGGCGGTGGGGGCGGAGAAGCTGAAGGATATGGGCATCGCCGGCCTAATTAGCACCGCTCCTGGGGGCACCGCGGGCGTGGGAGGCGTGGCCACCACCGCACCGGCCATATTTGCCATGATGGCGACGAGGTACTTCGACCGCTACAACCTCAGC
The DNA here is from genome assembly GCA_004377275.1 of Dehalococcoidia bacterium. Taxonomy (GTDB): domain Bacteria; phylum Chloroflexota; class Dehalococcoidia; order E44-bin15; family E44-bin15; genus E29-bin15. The sequence goes on along the minus strand of SOIC01000129.1, from coordinate 1,073 downwards.
CCGGATGAAGGCAAGAGGATGCTGGCGCACATTTCGGTGAAGAGCCACCATAATGGCAATATGAATCCCAAGGCACATTTTCACCGGGAGCTTACCATTGAGCAGGTAATGAATGCTCCCATAATTGCATGGCCGCTGGGGCTTTTCGACTGCTGTGGCGTGAGTGATGGCGGAGCTGCCGCTATCGTGGTGCGCGCCGCAGACGCTAAGAAATTCAGGGCTGACCCGGTCTATATTAAGTCAGTACAGATGTGTGTTGGCCCTGCCGAAGGCCCGGTGAGGAACGATTACGACTTCACCCATGTGGAGGAGACATATCGTGCCGGGCTGGCGGCCTATGCCGAGGCGGGGGTAAAGAGCCCTCGCCAGGAAATCGGTATGGCCGAGGTCCATGACTGCTTCTCAATAACCGAGGCCACGATTATGGAGGACCTCCAGTTCAGCCCCAGGGGAAAGTGCAGGGATGATATCGAGGGCGGCTTCTTCGACCTCGATGGGGGTTTGCCGGTGCAGCCCGATGGTGGACTCAAATGTTTCGGTCACCCCGTCGGTGCCAGCGGGCTTAGGATGATGTATGAGATGTACCTTCAGCTTCAGGGAAGGGCCGGTCCCAGGCAGTTAAAGAACCCCAAGTTGGGATTGACCCATAACATGGGTGGTATGCCCCCGGCGTGCACCGTCGCCATTGCCATCGTAGGGTTGGCGTAGACATTAAAATTGCTCCTGCGCCATGTTGGTATTACTGTGGCGCAGAAGCAATAAATATTCGCCTTCAACCGACCCATAACATTCAGGCGATAGAAACTCAACATGCGGTATCGGTTAATGGTGTTGTATTAAATTGGGAACGCTGCTAATCGATCCTACGACTTGCCGATACGAAATACCTTGGTGTTACAGTTCGGGCAGTTGCCCTGAGTTGCGGGCCGCCCATTCTTCATTGTGATAGATCTCGGGTTCTTGATCTCCACCTTTTTCCTGCACTTCATACAATAAGCCTGCATTCTCCCTCCTTTTAGAAGTTTGGCAAGAGACTAGCACGATTAAACCGATTTGTCAATAGGTTTGGGACA
>SOIC01000064.1 GCA_004377275.1 Dehalococcoidia bacterium | reverse complement strand
TCGTCCTGGATTCCCGCCTGAGCGGGAATGACACGGGTGTAGAGTTCATCCAGAGGCCGACAGGTCGGCCGACGCTTCGGCCCATATCAGGGTATTTTCGTGGCAATGACAGGGAAAATCCAGCGAACTGCGATGTAACTAATGTACTGGACGAGTACGCCCGCTTGACATTCCCCCTACCTCGTGATAAATTTAACAAGCGCAACACAAGCCTTAGAAAGGGGGATATTCTATGCCCAACATGATCGTTTGCGTAAAACAGATAGCGGATCCGGAGGCACCACCGGGCAGTTTCAAGGTCGACGAGGCGGCGAAGAGGGCAATGCCCGCGGCAGGTGTATCGCAGGTGGTTAGCCCCTTCGATGAGCAGGCGGTGGAGGCGGCGCTGCGGATCAAGGATGCTCACGGCGGCAAGATCACTGTGTTGAGCCTGGGCAAGGATTTTGTCATGGATGTAATTAAAAAGCCACTATCCATGGGCGCCGATGAGCTGATCCTGCTCCAGGACCCCGCCTTCGAAAGCGACGACAGCCACGCCACAGCCTACGCCCTGGCGATGGCCATTAAGAAGGTGGGGGAGTATGACCTGGTCTTTTGCGGCCGCCAGGCAGCGGACTGGGATGCCGGTCAGGTGGGTTCCGGCATCGCCGAGCTGCTGGGGATACCCAGCATCACCCCGGCCCAGAAAGTGGAGCTGGTTGACAGCAAGATAAAGGTGGAGCGGGTGGTCACCGATGGCTACGAGGTAATTGAAGCATCTCCCCCGCTGCTGATCACGGTGTCAAACGAGCTTGGCGAGCCTCGGTATCCAAAGCTTAAAGGGATTATGGCGGCAGCGAAGAAAGAGGTGCCCACCTGGAATGCGCAGGATATCGGCGCTGATCCGGCAAAGCTTGGTGCCGCCGGGGCACGAGCCAAAGTGCTCAAGCTATTCATCCCGGTTAAAGAAGGAAAGTGCGAAATCATCGAGGGAGAGAGCCTCGAAGAGGCAGCGGAAAATCTGGCGCTGAAACTCAGAGAGACTAGGTTAATATAGAGGAGGTTAAATTTAATGGCTGAGTATAAAGGGGTAATGGTCTGTGGCGAGATCAGCGATGGGAAGCTGGCAGCAAGCACTCTGGAGCTTCTCGGCGGTGGCCGCGGGCTTGCAGATAATCTGGGCGAGGAACTCTCTTTAGTTTTACTGGGCAGCGGCCTTGGCGACCTGGGTAAAGAGGCGATCGCCTTTGGGGCAGACAAGGTATATATCGTTGATGACCCCCTGCTTAAGGACTATCAGACGGACGCCTACGTGGCGGTGATGGAAAAGGTGGTGAAGCAGGTTGCGCCAAATATCCTGCTTCTAGGAACGACATCAATGGGGCGCGACCTGGCACCAAGGCTAGCCTTCAGGCTGGATACCGCAGTCTCTATGGACTGCGTGGCACTCGACATTGACCCCGATTCCAAGCTCCTGCTCCAGACACGACCTGTCTACGGGGGGAATGCTAAGGCGGTTTACGTCTGCGAGGATACCAAACCTCAAATGGCCGCGGTGAGGGCAAAGGCGCTGGATCCCCTAGAACGGGATGATGCCCGCAAGGGGGAGGTGAGCGCCATCGAGGCCGGTCTTGACCCCTCAATTATCAGGACGAAGGTTGTCGATACGGTGAAGGAGGAGGTTGCGGGTGTCAAGCTGGAGGATGCCGATGTGGTGGTCACTGGCGGACGCGGTATGGGCAGTACCGAAGCCTTCCAGGAACTGGAACCGCTGGCCAAGGCCCTGGGCGCAGCTATCGGGGCCACCAGGCCGCCCTGCGATAACGGCTGGGTGCCAGCATCGCTTCAAGTCGGGCTCACCGGAAAGATCGTGAGCCCCACCCTATATATTGCCGTGGCCCTGTCCGGCTCCAGCCAGCACATCGCGGGGTGCTCTGGCGCCAAGAACATCATCGCCATAAACAAGGACCCCGAGGCCAACATATTCAAGGAGGCTCGCTTTGGGGTTGTCGGCGACTATAAGAAGGTGCTCCCCGCTTTCACCGCAAAGGTGAAGGAGCTCCTCGGGTAGCGTTGCGCCGGTAGATTTACCAAAAAGAGAAGCGGACGGGATATGGCTTGTTGGCCTGCTTCCTTGCCAGCGTAGTCCCGGCCAACGGGGTGCCCAACTCCGGGAACGGGACAGCGGTGAAGGGCTTCTGAGGCCAGCCTCAACCCTTTTCTTTCTCTTGTGCGGCGATGACGCGCTGGGCGACGTGGGCCGGCACCTCCTCGTAGTGGCTGAATTCCATCTGGAAATTACCCCGCCCCTGGGTCATGGAGCGCAGGTCAATGGCATACCTCTGAACCTCAGGAAGGGGCGCCTGAGCCTCAATCACATTCCACCCACCCTGCGGGGTCATTCCCATCACCTTGCCCCGCTTGCTGTTGAGGTCGCCCATAATATCGCCGGTGAAGCTCTCGGGCACGGTTATCCTCATGCTCATTATCGGCTCCAGCAAAACAGGCTGTCCCTCGGAGAGCCCCTTCCTCAGGGCGTGGGCGCCGGCGATCTTGAAGGCCATATCTGAGGAATCGACCGTGTGATATGTGCCATCATACAGTGTTGCTTTTATGTCAACCACAGGGTACTTCGCCAGCACCCCCTCATGAAGAGCCTCTAAAACCCCCTTCTCCACGGCAGGGATGTAGTTCTTGGGCACTGCGCCGCCCACGATGCGGTTGCTAAACTCGCAGCCCGTTCCCCTGGACAGTGGCTCCAGCTCCAGGAAGACATGAGCGTACTGACCATGCCCCCCCGTTTGCTTCTTATGCTTATATTCCGCCCTTGCCGAGTTGGTGATTGTCTCTTTATAAGGGACCTTGGGGGTTTCGATCCTTACATTGACCCCGAACTTGCGCAGCATCTTATCCGCCACCACATCCAGGTGGGTTTCTCCCATGCCTGAGAGGATGGTCTCCATGGTATCGGCCTCCCGCCGAACCTGAAGGGAGGGGTCCTCTTCAGCGAGCCGGGAGAGGGATGAGCCCAGCTTATCGAGGTCCGCCTTGGTCTTGGGGTGCACCGCCATGCTCATGGAGGGCGGGGGGAATTCAATAGCGGGCAGGGCCAGGGGATGATCTCGCCCACAGAGTGTGTCCCCGGTGCTCGTTTCCGCCAGCTTCGCCACCGCCCCAACATCGCCGGCGACCAGGTGAGGCACGGGTTCTTGCGCCTTTCCCCGAAGTACAAAGAGCTGCCCAATGCGCTCCTGGCAATTCTTGGCGGCGTTCCACACCATGGAGTCGCTGAAGAGGGTACCGGCATAGACCCTGAAGTAGGTAAGTTTGCCTACATAAGGGTCGGCGCTGGTTTTAAACACCAGGGCAGCCAGGGGGGCAGTAGGATCGGGGGAGATGGTTTCCTCCTGCTTTAGCTGAGTGTTTGTTGCCGAGATATGGTCTCGATCCTGAGGGGAAGGCAGGTAGTGGTTAATGGAATCTAACAGTATGGCAGTGCCCAGGTTCTCCAGCGCCGAGCCCACCAGAACAGGCACCACCTGCCCACTGAGGGTGGCTACACGCAGACCCTGGCGTATCTCCTCCTCGGTGAGAGCCTCCCCCTCCAGGTATTTGGCAATGAGGTTATCGTCTGTTTCCGCCACCGCCTC
>SOIC01000124.1 GCA_004377275.1 Dehalococcoidia bacterium | reverse complement strand
TATAATCGGGGCACCTCTTTTTCAGCAATCTCATTTAATAACGATCGTGAAAAAAGATGATCTTAGAATTTAATTATGCTCTTAATTGTCTCCCCTTTCTCCATTGCCTCAAAGGCTTCATTAATCTGGTCCAGCTTGTAGCTCTTGGTGATGAGCTTATCGATGGGGAGCTTGCCTGCCATGAATAGATCGATATACTTTGGTATATCGATTGACGGTATTACGTCGCCCTGGGTACTCCCCTTAATGGTCTTGCCCAAGAGGAAGTGAAAGGGAGCGATGCTGAGCTGGTCAGCGAGCGGCGCCATTCCAGCTATAATGCATGTTCCTCCAATGCGAATTGAGCCCAGGGCTTGTACCATAACGTCCACCTTCCCAATGCATTCAACAGCGTAATCTGCCCCGCCGCCGGTTAGCTCCGTAACCTTCGCCTGGGGCTCCTCCTGTGAGACGTTGATGACATAATCGGCTCCCAGCTCTTTTGCTTTTTGCAGTTTGTTATCCAGAGTATCGACGGCGATGATGGTGCCGGCACCCGCCAGCTTGGCTCCCATAACCGCACTCAGCCCCACGCCGCCACAGCCAAAGATGGCTATGCTATCGCCAGGCCTTATCCCTGCGGTATTGATCGACATGCCGAGGCCGGTGGAGACGCCGCAGCCTAATGTGCACACCACTTCAAAGGGGGCATCCTCGCGTACCTTCACTGCGGAACGCTCGTGCACAACAACCTTCTCGGCGTAGCAGGCGAGGCCAAAAAGGTGGTTAATTGCTTGATCGCCTTTGTGGAGCCGTATTCCTCCCCCGGGCAGGGTCGCCATCATCTGAATAGGCAGGTTCTCCACGCACAGAGAAGGCCTTCCCTCAGCACAGCGGGGACACTTCCCGCAGGAAAAAGCAACCATGAGTATTACATGGTCGCCGGGCTGGAGTGTGGTTACGCCGGGCCCCACTTTTTCCACGATGCCAGCTCCTTCGTGCCCAGGTACAAAGGGCAGGGGTTGCGGCATGTCGCCTTTCATGAAGTGGAGATCGCTGTGGCACACTCCCGTGGCCACAATTTTTACCAGCACTTCGTTCTCTTGAGGCTCATCAAGGCTAACCTCCTCCACTTTTAACGGGGTGTTGATCTCATACAGTACCGCTGCCTTCATTGCTCATTTCCTCCTTTTTTATATTGATTATCCTTCTTAGCCAGGACGACTAAGCTTGGAAATCATGTCTTCAAGCTGCATCAACAGGGTTACATCGCCCTCCATCTTGAGCTTGCCACTCATGTAGGCCTGAACGCGGTCCAGCTCCCCGCTCTGAATAGCCTGCCAGTCCTCAGCAGATGCGGTGAGCGTAGCCTCAGGGTTCTCCACCGTCCCCTCATAACGGGTTCCCTTACCTCTATCGGACACCAGGTACCAGTCGCTGCCGCCGGGCCCGGTGAGGTGGAACTGGACAGCCACCGTCACCTCCTCGATCCTTGTTACTTCCCTCTTTGGCTTGCCGGGAGGAGGTAAATCCAACAGGCTGGCCAGCCTTTGGGTGCAGGGGTTATCGCGTTCGAAGTCCTCGGTGGGGGCGGAGACATTGGCCGCCTTCATGTTCTTGGCTACCTTGGCCATGATGACCCCGAATCTAAGGGCAGCTAGAACGTCTTGATATAATAGGTTTTTCACCTTCCAGCCGGTCAGCTCTTCGTAGCGCTGCACGGTCTCTTCTCTCTGGGGAGAACCCTCCAGGCGGGGGATACCGTAGCCATCGCTGTGCTGCCAATCGAGGAAGAAGAACCAGCCCAGGTCCGACTCGGGGTCCCCCAGGTAGGCCATCTCCCAGTCCAGCGCCCCTAGCACCTCAAAATTGGGGCCGTAGATCGTGTTAGGCATGCGGCAATCGCCCCAGCACAACGTCACACGCTCGGGGGCGTAGCGGTTCTCCTTGAGCCAGTCCAGGGCTGCCTCTAGGATGGGATGAGGCTCTTGAGGGTCTTCCTTGAGCCAGTTGAGGTAGTTCTCGTAGTAGTCTAGCTGCTGGTCAAGAACACCGGTGCCGCCCTTAGGGACGCCGAGGAAGGAAAGACCCGCACTCTTCCAGTCCAGTTTGTGCACTTTTGCCATAGCATCTAGAGTCCCCCACCACATCTTGGCCCGCTGCTGCGGTGTGGCATCGTAGTAAAGTCCAAATGAGTGATAAGGGGGCACCTCACATGGGATAGCTCCTTCGATCTTGTCCATGACGTAGAAGGGGCTGTCGAGCACCGCCTCATTTTCCTCCAGCCAGTGGACCCTGGGTACGGGGACATCCGTACTCTGCAGGCACTCCATGACACGGAATTGCTTTCCCAGGTCGTATTCGGGGAAGATGGGGAAGTCTTTGGGCTGCCACCGAAGCACCTTCTTCTCCAACCTGCTTTGCCCCGCCTCCTGCCAGCTCAAGTCGAAGAAAAAGGTCTCATTGGAGAGCCCTCCCCCCGATCTCTCCAGAGGCGATATCGACAGGTTCTGGGCCTGGGGCATTTTGCTTTGCAGCCAGGTTGTCAGCCTCGACTGCATACCCGGGAGATCAATCTGCCGTGCATACATGGTTTGCCTCTATTTCTTAATCTTAGGGAAACTCGTCAAAAGCCGTATTTGGGAAACGAGCCCAGAATAAGGTTCTCGATGATGCCGTAGCCCACCTCATCGCCGCAGCGATACTCGCACACGGTATCGTCCAGGCCATGGACTTTATTGGCAACCTCCGGGTTGGCGACATCCCACTTCTCTCCAGCGGTCCAGTAGGGGCCCATCCAAATGCCGTGGTAAAAGCCATTATAGCCGATGTAGCCCCCACCCATAAGGTACATGGTTGTCAATTGCCGCATAGCTAGCTCTGTCTTTGAGCCATCTGCGGCGGTCAAGACCACCCGGCCCGATTTCATCCTCCCGCTATTAGGGTGGTACTCAAAATCGTGATCCACAGCCACTACCGGGATTGCCTCCCGGTCATCCTCGAAACCGTAAACCACCGCTCCTGATAGATATTCCACCGTTCCGTCAGCTTTCTCGATGAGGTAGTAGTGAACACCCCAGTTCTCGAACTGAGCGGTCAGCCAGTTGATCATCAGGTTGGCGAAGAAGGATATATCCGGTGACTGCACCCCTGTTTCGGGAGCACCAACCCCCATCCGGATGCCCCATGAATGGTCTCTTTGCGCCCGCCACGAGTTCTCATCAACATTGTAGGTCTTCACGTCCACCTTGATCCATCCCTTGGCCCTGCCCAGTTGAGCCATACGGCATGTGTTCATAAAGATCCTGCCTTTGTCACGGCGCACCTGAGGGATTTCTTCGTGGGCGGGCATCCTGCCCACGAATTCTAGCTCATAGCTGATTCCATATTCGTTATCCCCCAGGGTAAGGCGTATTTTCCTCAGTCCCTCGACCACCTCCCAGGAGAGGGGGCCTACCTTCAGCTCCTCGATCTGAGGTCTGAGCTCCCGTGAGAGCCTTACATTATATTGAGTCTTGTTATCAAGGTTGACACAACCGTAGCCGTCCATGACATTGCGGTTAGGATATACGCCAAAACCGGTGGCTAGAACCAGCTTTCCTGTGGTATCGTGAACGTTGCACCAGAATTTCTCTGTCCACTGCCGGTCGCTGTCCACCACATGGTCGAAGGTGTCCACAATCTGATGGCAGTGAAACTCATCAAATTTAGTAAGCATGAGTACCCACGCTTCTCATTTTCTAATAGCCCTGGTAGCCGTACTTGGGATACTTGCCGACAATTACCAGCTCGATGATCCCGTAGCCCACCTCGTTGCCACAGCGCATCTCGCACATCACGTCATCGAGGAAGGAGACCCCCTTTACCGCATCGTTATCGGTGAGGTCCAGCTTGAGGCTGTCGATAAAGTAAGGGCCCATCCACAGACCGTGGGTGAACCCCTGGTAGCCGAAGTATCCACCAGCCCTCAGGTAGCAGACACTGAGGGGGCGCATGGATACCTCGATCTTGGAACCGTCAACGGCGTTGAAGACCAACTGCCCTGACTTCATCTGCCGGATGTCGTGGCGGAACTGGAAATCGTGCGCCACGCTCGCCAGCTTGAGCTCCTCTTTATGGCTTCCATAGGGATAAAACACTCCGCCGCTGAAATGAAGCGGTCTTCCCTCCCAGTCCTCTCTTATGTGGTAGGTGGCGCCCCATTTGTCGAACTGCATGATGCCGAAGCTGAACAGGTACCCGGTGGGGATCTCACCGGGCTGCACCCCGGTTTCCGGCACACCACCACCTCGCCTGATCCCCCATGAATGATCCCGCTCCGCCCACCATTCATCCTTATTAATTTGGTAGGTCTTGCCCTCAGCTTTTATCCACCCGCTGGGCTTGCCCACCTGCACGTAGCGCACTACGTTCTCTAGCACCCTACCCCGACTCATGGCGAATTGTGGTTCCTCCTCGTGGGGAGGCATGTTACCCTCAAACTCTATCTCGTAGCTGAGGCCGTGCTCGTTCGCATCCAGGGCACACCGCACCTTCTTCAGTGCTTCGACCACCTGGTAAGAGAAGGGATCTACCTTAACCTCATCGATTGCGGGACGGAGCTCACGGGAGGCCCTGACAGCGTATTGTGTTTTGCCTTCAACGGCGAAGCATGTGAAGGCATCCATGATATTGCGATTGGGATAGTAACCGAAGCCAGCAACGAGATGCGATTTACCTGACGTATCGTGGGCGCTAAACCAAATCCTCTCTGTCCATTCTCGTGCGCTGGTCTCGACCCGGTCGAAGGTGGACACGATCTGGTGGCACATCATATCGTCATATTTGGTAAGCATTATCCCCTGTTGCCAGTCTCTCCTAAGTCTACTTCAAAGCCAAAAGGTTTGTAAAGCTCTTTTTAATATATCGCTTCTCTCTTTTAACCGAACATTCCACCCCCAGCTCCTTTGGCACTTTCGGGATTGTGGAGGACGTCTTCATCCAGCAACCGCTTGATCTCCTTGTCTGATATCTTAAGCAGGTCACGGCATATCTCTTCGGTGTGCTGGCCCAGCAGGGGAGCCGGAGTGCTCTTGAGTGGTGGGGTGGCGGACATTCTGAATGGTACGCCGGGGTAAAGCCTCTTCCCTGATACGGGATGATCCAGCTCTACGATTGCACCATCCCATTTAAGCTGTGGATCGGCGAGAGTGTCAGGGGCACGCTGTACTTCCCCGGCAGCTACCCCAACAGCCTGCAAAGTTTCCATAACCACATGAGCATCCAGCGTTGCTGTCCACTCTCCAACCTTTTTGTCAAGCTGGTCAACATTTTTAAGTCTGCCCAGCAGATCAGCGAACTTGGAGTCCTTTGTCCAATCGGGATTGCCAATAGCATCGCAGAAGCTTTTCCACTCCTCATCGGAAAACACGGCTATGGCGCACCACTCATCCGTACCCTTGCAGGCGTAACAGCCATGGGGAGCAGCGTAGGGGCTTCGATTCCCCATCGGCTTTGTGATCCGCCTGTTGAAGGTATAATCCAGGTAGTACTCACCCGCGAGACTAGCCGCCACCTCGGTTTGAGCCATATCTATGAACTGTCCTTTACCGGTTCGGCGCCGGTGGTCAAGTGCGGCAATCGCTGCTATGACAACATGTTTGCTAGCCATATGGTCGGGATACGGCGAGTTGGAACCCACGGGATAGGGGTCATCCGGTTGGGCCCAGATCGAGAGCACGCCGGAGGCTGCAGAGAGCATCGGGCCATAGGCCTGGTATTCGCTGTAGGGACCTCCCCCGCCGAAGCCCTGGCTGCTGACATAGATAATCTGGGGGTTGAGCCTACGCACGTTCTCATAGTCGAATCCCAGACTTTTCATCACACCACCACGGAAATTCTCGACCAGGATATCAGCTATCTTGACGAGTTGACCGACGATCTCCTTGCCCTTTTCTGTCTTCAGGCTTACGCCAAAGCTGCGCTTGCTCCGATTCGCTTCATTGAACTGGCCAATGTTGTTGATATCCGGCCCGATAGTCCTCATGAAATCGAGATTATCCTTGGACTCTATCTTGATAACGTCAGCCCCTAACTCCCCGAAAATCTTACCTGCATCGGGAACAACACCCCCCGTTCCGAAGCTTAATATCTTGACATTTTCGAGAGGCAGCACTTCATCCTCCTGCTACAATACTCCACCACCCCTCAGGGCGGCCAGGTCATACTTGGAGAAGCCCATCTCCTGGCAGTAGACCTCCTCGTTGTGTTCGCCGAGGCATGGAGCGGGGCGTTTTATGACGGCTGGTGTTTCTGTCCACTTGTAGGGTGGCCCTGGATAGTCAGCCTTGCCAGCCACCGGATGCTCCACCTCGACAAAGAATTTTCTGGCTTTGGTGTGTGGACTATTATAGAAGTCCGCTATGTCTAAGATGGGAGCGATGGGCACTCCCTCGCGGCGACCCGCTTCGAAGAGCTCGAGCATGGTATACTTCTCGGTGAACTCCAGCATGAGAGCATATAGATCATCGGCATTGCCGATTCGGAACATAAAATCCCGCCATTCGGGCGTGCTGAGCACTTCAGGGTTGCCCAGCACCCGAACCAGGGCATCCCATTGCCGTGGGGTTAGGGCAATTACCCGAATAAAGCCATCCTTGCAGGGGTAGACTGGGTAAATAGATGCCCCCATTCTGGTCTCAGATGTTGGTGGTGGCCCTTCTGGATTGAGAGCGTAGGAATAGTTTGGCACTATCCAGGGATAGAGACCCATGCGCGAGGTTACGTGCACCGATGTGTCAATATACTGCCCCTGTCCAGTGGTGCCGCGCATGTAGATGGCGGCCACTATAGATACGCTAGCATGGACCGAAGCTGCATCGTAAGCGGGTGATCCAGGTAGCAGGCACGGCTCTTTTCCGGGGTAGCCGCTGGTGATCATGATACCGCTCATGGCGAAATCAACGAGATTGGAACCTTTACGATCCTTGTAGGGGCCTGAGTGACCGAACTCGGTGATGCTGGCTATTATGAGTGCGGGGTTTATCTTGCTGAGCACCGAATAGCCTAGGTCCAGGCCTGCCATGTAGTCCGGCGGCGAGTTCTCCACCAGGACGTCCGCTGTCTTGACCAACTTCTTGAGGATACTCCTGCCCGCCGGAATATCCAGCTTCAGGGTTATCCCCCGCTTGTTGGCGTTCCGATGGAGAAAATACAAGCTCTTTTCGGGATGGGGCACATCATCTATAAACGGGGGAATCCCGCGCCCGGGATCCCCCTCCGGCCTCTCGATCTTGATAACGTCCGCACCCAGATCCGCCAGCAGCTTGGTACAGTAAGCGCCTTTACTATCGGTGAGGTCCAGGACGCGGTATCCGCTTAATGCACCTTCTTGTTCCTTTGTCACAGCGGCACCTCTGGATCACTCTAGGCTAGCGGTTTGAAGTATTTTATATCGAGTATATTTCCCACCCGCTCCTCTTTGAACACCGCCTGAACCTTCATGCCGACCCTTAGTTGTTCGGGGTCGACCTCGCCCAGCATATGAACAAAGCCGGTGTCGGCACCATCCAACTGAATTATGCCATATACTATAGGTGTCGCCATCGGTTGGATAGGCTTCGACTCATGATCAACAGCATAGGTAAGCACAGTACCCCTGTCGCTCACCTCAACCCACTCATCGAGCTGTCCAAAGCAATCCTTACATATAGACCTGGCAGGTACATAAACACGGTTACAGGCAGGGCATCTGGTACCCATAATTCTCTTTTTGTCCCTTAGTTCGATAAGAAAGCGGCTACCTACAGCACCTGCGGAATAGGTATTCGGGATATAGATTTGACCATGATAGATCCAGACATCCATCCCCTCCAGCTTCTCGGTTACTGTCTGCATATCTTAACCTCCTACTCCTCAATCGTCCTGAAGTAAAGGATGTCCTGCACGCCCTGGCCACGCTCATCATAGTCTTCCTTCCACACAGCCTGTACCCGCATCCCCACCCTTAGCTTCTCCTTGTCTGTCTCTTCAATCCAGTGTCTATAAAACACTCCATTGTCCAAGAGGATGGTGGCAGAAGGGTATGGGTTGGCCCACTTCTCGCCGAAGTGCGGGTCCCACAGCGGGTAGACAAGATAAGTGTACTGGTATACAGTGCCCGTTTGGGGCAGTTCTACCCAGTCCCAGCCCATGTCAACCTTGCACTTAGGGCAGACCGGCGTAGGTGGCAACCAGATCTCCTTACACTGGGGGCATCGGTTGCTCACCAGCTTCTTGTTTTCCTTCGCCTCTGCGTACACCTTACCCAGGTACTTGCCGGTGGACCAGTTGTAAGGTCGAGGCGCATCAAACTTTATACGAATGTACTCCGACCCTTCCGCCTTTTTATTCGGAGATTCCTTTGACATTTGATTGCCTCCTACAACGACCTCTTGAGTAAGAACAACACTGTCCAGTTGGGCCCACCGAGAGCAGTGGCCATAGCTGTCTTGATATCCCTGGCGATCTGGTGCTCGCCAGCATCCCCCCGGATCTGGAGAGCAGCCTCGGCAACGCGGATGATGGGGGTAGCCCCGATGGGGTTGGTAGCTATCACACCCCCCGAGGGATTTACTGGGAACTCCCCCTCTATCTCGGTTATTCCCTTCTCGATCAGCTTCCAGCCCTCGTTCTTATCACAGAAGTGGAGATGCTCGTAGAGATTCATCTCCTCCCAGTTAGATGGCTCGTAGATCTCCGCCATATCGATGTCCTTGCGCGGGTTGGTTATACCATTCCTCTTATAGAGCCTTTCGCAAGCCACATGCTGAGTGTAGGTTTCCTTGCCGGTGGGATCGCCAAAGACACCGGCACGGAAAGGTTCTTGGTGCACCACCTCGACATCGGCGATCCAGACCGGCTTCTTGTGAATTTTTTCAGCTCTCTTCTCTGAGGCTAGTACAAGGGCACAGGCACCGCAGGATTGGGGACAGAAGTCCATTAGTCTGAGGGGCCATACCAGATATGGCGATTTTAGTACCTCATCTACGCTCTTCAGCCCGAGCTTTAGATGGGCGTGTGGGTTCCTGCAAGCATTCCGGTCCGCCTTTAGTCGGACCATGGCTGCATGCTCTTCCTTGGCCCCCGATGTCTCCAAGTAGGACAGTGCCTGCTTAGCGAACTCCCCGATGGCACCTGTCGCTGCCCCTTTGGCCCATGTTGGGACGGCAGCAGCGCTGATAGCAGCGGTGGTATCGCCACAATCCTGCTTCTCAAAGCCGATAACCAGGGCCAGGTCATAGAGGCCCGAGGAAACCATATAGAAGCCCTCAGTAACGACTGAAGCGCCGGTGGTACCACCTGTATTAACCTTAAAACCTGGCTTTCCAAAGGCTCCGACTTCCGCGGCCATCCCGTGGTCTGGGAGATAGATTCCCTCAAAGGTCTCCATATTGCCGAAGAAAACGCCCTCGATGTCCTTTATGCTCAGTTGGGCATCGGCCAAGGCTGCCCTCACCGCCTCAGCGACCATCTCCGGCTGGCTAACATCGTCGCGACTGCCGGTGTGATAGGTCTGTCCGATCCCTACTATGGCTACTCTATTAGGCATATATACCTCCGACTACATGTTGCCCAAGATCATAACTGCTTGATGCTGCCCGCAGATTCCAGTATAACCATGGGCAAGGGCTACTTTGGCACCTTTCACCTGTCTGTCGCCCGCCTCACCACGAAGCTGCAGCACTGCCTCAGCCACACGTGCCATTCCTGCCACACCATTTGGATTACCGGGAAGCACACCCCCCGAAGGGTTTACCGGCAGCTTGCCACCCATATTGGTAGCTCTAGAATCAACCAGTTTTCCTCCCTCCCCTTGGTCACAGAAACCAAGCCCTTCTAACCATAGAGGCTCCTGGTAGGAGTATTCCGTGGATATCTCGGCGACGTCTATCTGCCTCAACGGATTCGTGATGCCAGCCATGCTGTATGCTTTCTGGGCAGCCTTCACTAAGGCATCACAATCGGCTAGGTCCCTATCTCCCAAGTAGTGCGTCTCATAGCAGTTTGACGCTCCCAATATCCAGACCGGGCTCTTGGTAAGCTTCTTGGCTTTCCCTTCCGGGGCTAGAATCATAGCACAGGCACCATCCGATATCGGCTTGGCGTCCAGGAGCCTGATGGGGGATACCAGCATCTTCGAGCCAAGGACATCATCCACCGAAATATCCATAGGCTCCTGGGCGAAGGGATTATTCTTAGCATTGCCGCGGTTCCTGACTGCTACCGTAGCGCACTGCTCTGCTGTTATACCGTACTTGTACATGTAGCGTCTGGCCTGCAGGGCAGCGGCTGACGTAAAGTCCAAGCCTAACTGCCTCATGAGAATGGCATCGAAGGCAGCGTTTTCGATCAGGCTCTTGTCACCCTGGGATTCCTTGGTATGTGCCTCGACCAGTACGATGTCCTGGTGCCCAGAGAGGATCTGTCCCATGGCTGCGTAAACGGCATTGATTCCATCCTCAGAAATATTGTCCTCATGTCCTAAATGCGCTCCTACAACGTGCTGGATATTCATGCTAGATATAGTCCTGCCGTCCCAGAAGTCCTGAGAACAGGTTACCGCAGAGTCCATATCGGACAGGGTCAGTCCCGTCTCCTGCAGAACCTGCTTTATTGCCTCATATGCCAGTTCCTCCTCATTTACATCGGCTCTATTCGGGTGGTATTTGGTCTGAGCTACTGATACGATTGCTACTCTTTCAGCCATCGGCAATCCTTCCTCTAGCGCTGGTCCACCCAGCGTTGTGGTCCAAAATCGGCGGTGTCCTGCTCGCTTAATAGAATGGAGAAACCATCGTCGCAATAATGCAGGGTTGATTTGCGGTCCATATCCTGTACCGAGCGGCAGGTTGCCTTGGTCATGATGACCGCCGCCTGGCGCATACCGCCGATTTTCTTCGCCAGCTCCTTGGCCTTTTCTAGGTACTGGTCTGGAGGCCAAACCTGATTGGCGAAGCCGATGCGGTGAGCTTCCTTGCCGTCAATTACATCCCCGGTGCAGCACAGCTCTATGGCCTTGGAAACTCCTACCCGCCACGCCATGTTTGCTGATCCCGCCGCGCCGCCGATCCACCCCAGGTTCTTCACATGCATGTCGCTGACCTGTGCTGTTTCCGAGGCGATAATGATATCACAGGCGAGCGCCAGTTCGGTGCCGCCAGCGGTGCATATGCCATCGATGGCGGCTACGGAGATCTTGGGGCTCCAGGTGATCTTCTCGAAGGTGGGGACTATGGCTCCCTTGGGCTGGCGGAGGGACCAGAATGTCTTCACCGTTGAGGGCTGTGCTGTTGGGACTTGGGCAGATGGGGTATCAGGGGCATCTTGAACAGCTTGAGCGCTTTCGGTTTCAGCAAATTGGTCGCCTGACATGAGAACCGACATCTCTTTAATATCGGCCCCAGTACAAAAACAAGGCCTGCCATCAGGCCTTGGAGCGCCGGTGAAGATGAATGCCTTGATTTCATCGTCGTTGTCGACCACGTTCAACACGTGATCCAGTTCACTCCACATCTTCACGTTGAGTGCATTTAGCGACTTGGGTCGGTTAAGGGTGATAACACAGAATCCATCTTCCTTTTGGTACTTGATGGTCTCATATACTGCCAAGAAAACCCTCCTTATACCTCCTTATAATTTAATATAAATATTTGCCATCAAGCTCGATCCCGCATGCCGGTAACGGGCAGGGCGAACATTGATCGCCCCCGGCAGG
>SOIC01000099.1 GCA_004377275.1 Dehalococcoidia bacterium | reverse complement strand
TAGGCCGAAGTGTCGGCCGACCTGGCGGCCTCGGGGTCGGGGGACACCCCTATATTATCTACAACATGACTATAGGGTGTTACCGGTCTATCTGAACGTGATCAGCCACTTCTTGTTGAGGCCAGGCTATGTGCTATAATAGTGCAATCTGGAGCGAGCCAATGGGCGAAAAGAGTAAAAAGAGCGAATATAAGCGAATCGTAGCCAAGTTTGGCACAAATCTGCTCACCGCAGGCACCGAGCGCCTCGACCTCGAGGTGATGGCCACCCTGGTGGGGCAGGTGGCCCGGCTTCATCAGCAGGGGCGAGAGGTAATCATCGTCTCCTCGGGGGCCATCGCCGGGGGGAGGCAACAGCTGGGAATCGCCAAGGAGCGAAAGGACGTCCCCTCCCGACAGGTGATGGCCGCGGTGGGGCAGAACGCCCTGATGCACTCCTATGAGCAGCTCCTCGGCGGGCACGGCATCACGGTGGCCCAGGCCCTCTTGACCAAGGCGGACCTCTCCGACCGCCTGGGCTATCTCAACGCTCGCAACACCCTACTTGCACTCCTGGAGCTGGGGGTGGTGCCTATCGTCAATGAGAACGATGTGGTGGCAGTGGACGAGCTTGAGGGGACGGCATTTGGCGATAACGATAATCTCTCCGGGATGGTGGCCAATCTGGTGGATGCTGACCTTTTAGTGCTCCTCGGCGATGTCGCCGGGCTCTACACCGCAGACCCGGTTAAGGACAAGAGCGCCCGGCTTATCCCCCGCGTGGATCGAATCGATGAGGGTATCGAGCACCTGGCTGGCGGCACCCGGGGTCGAGGAATTGGCGGGATGGCGACCAAGATTCAGGCGGCGCGGCTGGCCACCGCCTCAGGCGCAACGGTGGTCATCGCCGACGGCAGGGAGCAGGACCTCCTCCTGAGGCTGGCAAAGGGCGAGTCCATCGGTACCCTCTTCCCGCCGGCGACCACCAAGATAGAGAGCAGAAAGCGCTGGATGCTCGCCGGGCTGGCCACAAAGGGAAGGCTGGTGGTGGATAAGGGGGCGGTGGTAGCGCTGAAGGAGCAGAACAGGAGCCTATTGCCCGCGGGCATTAAAGCGGTGGAGGGGGATTTCAAAAGAGGGGATACAGTCGATATTGTTAGTGAGGAAGGTGAGAGGGGCAAGGAGAGGGGGGAGTTCGAAAAAATCGCCTGCGGCATATCGAACTACTCGTCCCGGGAGCTTGCCGTTATCAAGGGGGCTCGCTCCGACAGGATCGAGAGCCTTCTCGGCTATGGATACGGGGACGAGGTAGTGCACCGCAATAATTTGGTGGTTCTCTAAGGGGGAATAAATGCAATCCGCTATCGAGGAGCTGGAGAATAAGGCTAAAGCTGCTAAGGCAGCGTCACGAAAGCTGGCTCACCTGCCCACCGAGGTGAAGAACAAGGCACTTGCCAATATCGCAGAAAGCCTCATGGCGAGAGAAGGCGAGATCCTCGATGCCAATCGCCTCGACTGCGAGGATGCGAAGGCCTCAGGCATGGAGAAGGCGATGCTCGACCGCCTGGTCCTCAACTCCAGCCGCCTTCAGGCAATGGCTCAAGATGTGCGCACCGTCGCCTCCCTCCCCGACCCGGTGGGCGAGATCATCGATACCACAGAGCGGCCCAACGGCCTGCGCATCGAGCGCAGGAGGGTCCCTCTGGGGGTGATCGGCGTCATCTTTGAGAGCCGCCCCAATGTCACCGTCGATATATCCTCGCTGTGCCTCAAATCGGGCAATGCCGTCATCCTCCGCGGGGGAAAGGAGGCGCTGCGCTCCAATAGCGCACTGGCCAGGGTTATAAGGGAGGCAGCTCAAGCGGGCGGGGTACCCGGCGACGCTATCCAGTTCATCGAGTCCCCAGAGAGGGAATTAGTAAGCCGCATGCTGAAAATGAGCGAAAACATCGACCTCATCATCCCGCGCGGCGGCGAGCAGCTGGTGGCACTTGTTACCGGGAATGCCACCATGCCGGTGCTCGCCAGCGGCGTGGGCATCTGCCATACCTATGTCGATCGCACCGCTGACCTGGAAAAGGCGGTGGCTATCGCCGTTAACGCCAAGGTGCAGCGCCCCACCGTGTGCAACGCCCTGGACTGCCTGCTGGTGCATAGCGAAATCGCCGAGCGCTACCTGCCCATGATCGCCACGGAGTGGGCCCAGGCCGGTGTGGAGATGCGCTGCGATGAGCGGGCACTAAAGATTCTCTTTCCAAACTTTATAGTTGTTCCAGCCTCCGAATCTGATTGGGGTAAGGAATTTCTGGCATTAATTGCGGCGGTTAAGGTGGTGGACTCTCTGGATGAGGCGCTGGAGCATATCGCGCGCTACAACTCGGGGCACTCCGAGGCCATCATCACCGAGGACGATTCTGAGGCCGCCCGCTTCCTGGAGGAGGTGGATGCCGCCTGCGTCTATGTCAACGCCAGCACCCGCTTCACCGATGGGGGGCAGTTCGGATTGGGGGCAGAGGTGGGCATCAGCACCCAGAAGTTTCACGCCCGTGGCCCCATGGGGCTAAGAGAGCTAACAACATACAAGTGGGTCATTATGGGGAGCGGCCAGGTTAGGGCTTAAGGCTTCCTGCTGACCAATGAGCGAACCTCTTCCACTATCCCCTCAGCGGTGAGCCCGTGCTTCTCCAGGAGCTCCCCAGCCTTACCTGAGGAGGTAAAGATGTCCTTTATCGTAAGGAAGGACATGGGCACCGGATGGTGTTTGGCAACCACCTGAGCCACCATGCTTCCCAACCCGCCATGCTGCAGGTGCTCCTCGACGGTCAGGATAGCTCCCGTCTCCTCGGCTGCCTTCACAATCGCCTGCTCATCGATAGGCTTGAGGGTGGACATGTTGACCACGCGCAGTTCGATGCCATCCCGCGCCAGGGTGTCGGCAGCCTGAAGCGCCCGGTCCACCATGATGCCGATGGCGATAACCGAGGCATCCCCTCCCCCCCTCATGGTCACCGCCTTGCCCAGGACGAAGCGATAATCGTCGTTATAAACGAGCGACATTTTGGGGCGAGTGAGCCTGATATAGAACGGGCCGTGGGTAGCCGCTGCCGCCCTCACCGCCTGGGAGGTCTCAACGGCATCGGCGGGGACGATGACGGTGAAGCCGGGAAAGGAGCACATCAGCGCCAGGTCTTCGATGGCGTGGTGGGAGAAGCCATCCTCCCCCACGGTTATGCCGCTATGGGTAGCCACGATCTTCACGTTTTGGTGGGACTGGGCAATGGACACCCGAACCTGGTCATAGCAGCGCGCGGTGGCAAAAATTGCGAAGGTGCTGGCAAACACCGTCTTCCCTGATGCGGCAAGCCCGGCGGCAATGCCCATCATGTTCTGCTCTGCGATGCCGCAATCGAAGAACCTGTCGGGGAACTCCTTGGCGAACAAATGGGTCATGGTGGAGCGGGAGAGGTCGGCATCGAGCACCACGATATTTTCATTCTCCCTGCCCAGCTCGACCAGGGTATTCCCGTAAGCATCCCTGACGGACATCTCCTGAGCCATTTTTTACTCTAGCTCCTTAAGCGCCCGCTCCGCCTCCTCCCGCGTGGGGGCTGTGCCGTGAAAGTGGGGGTTATTTTCCATGAAGCTGACCCCTTTCCCTTTAGTGGTGTGGGCGATGATGGCAGTGGGCTTTCC
>SOIC01000202.1 GCA_004377275.1 Dehalococcoidia bacterium | reverse complement strand
ATCTAAGCGAATCGATGCTATGAATTATATCAAAAATCTCCACCGCTGTCTTAACCTTGTTGGTCTGAAGGTGTCCCACCATGTGCCAGGTAGGGCACGGCTGCAGGTTGGACAAGCGCGCTATCTTCTCCCTCGCCTCCTGGACCCTGTTCTCGCCAATGTGCCTGATGCCTGCCTCGAGGGCAGCCTCAATAGCCTGGGCGGTTAACCCCTTGGTCACGGCGACAATGGTGATCTCTGCCGGTGACCGGCCTGCCCTCTGGGCCGCTTGGGCAATGCGACGCTCCACATCATGCAGATTTCGTGCAATATCCATTTCAGCAAACCCCGCATTCCTGGCATTCGGCTAGCGGGCATGGTGGCGTCTCCTCACCAAGACGCGCCAGCTCAAGCTCCCTTTTCAGATAATCAAGATCAACCCCCGAATGGATGTTTGCCCAGGGGAGCCGCTCATCAACAGGGATTTCCCTGCCGATGTAGAAATCGGCATCGAGCGAAAACTCCGCCAGCGCACGACGCCACGAGGAGAGGGATTTTCCTTCCATCCCGGCAAGCACTGGGGCCAGTCTCCTGTCGCCTCGCGACAGCACCCCCTGGACTGCGGCCCAGGCCACGCTCTCCGACTTGACCGCGATGCCCTTCGGCTCCAGGCTATTTTTGAGCGTGGCGAGACGAAGGCTGAGAATTTTGTCGCTGGTCATCGGAAGCCATTGGAAGGGGGTGCCTGCTTTGGGCACAAAAGGCTCTATGGTAAGGGTGAGATGAGTCCCCGCTCGTGTCCGGTCAATGCGCCCTTTTAAGGAGAGGGTCAGCTCGATCATCTCATCGATATCGTCGTCGGTCTCCGTGGGCAAACCGATCATGAAATAGAGCTTGAGCTGCTTGGGAGGGTGCTCAGTGACCAACTCTATTGCCTCAGTGATGTCTTTCCTCGATACACCCTTATTAATGATTTTGCGCAATCTTTCCGACCCTGCTTCTGGTGCTAAAGACAAGGTTTGGGTGCCACTCTCCACAAGCCCCCTGAGTGCTACTCGTGACAGGGGACGAATTCTCAGGGAGCTAATGGACATCTCTGCCCCCATCTGCTGCAACCTGGCCACCAGCTCTTCTATCTCAGGATGATCGAAGGGTGAAGCCCCCAAAAGCCCGATCCTTTTTTCATACTTCAGGCCGTTCTCAGCCTGAGCCAGCAGGTTATTTAAAGAGCGGTAGCGAAAAGGTCGAAAAAGATAACCGGTGAGGCAGAAGCGGCAGCCCCATCGGCAGCCACGCGCGACCTCAATGAGGAACATATCGCCGAGCTCCGTCTGGGGGGTGAGGATCACTGAGGTGGTGGCAAAATCGTCGATGTTCCGAACCCACTGTCGGGAGATCGGCTTCCCATCGTGAAGGCTAGGCACATAAACCCCGGGAAGCGAGGAAAGCGCGCGGAGCAGCTCATTCCTGCTACCTCGAATCCATTTTTCGCTCTCTCCACACCCCCTCAGGAGCGCCTCAATCATCGCGGGCAAAATAGCCTCCCCCTCCCCAATGACAAAGCAGTCGAAGAAGGGTGAAAGGGGCTCCGGGTTGGCGGTGATACAGGGTCCACCCGCAATAACCAGGGGGTGGGCATCACTGCGGTCGGCGGCAAAGAGGGGAGTGGCGCTCGATCTCAGCATCTCGATTACATTGAAGTAGTCCAACTCGTAGGAGATAGAGAAGGCGAGTACGGCGAAGTCATCGAGAGGGCGCCCGGATTCAATACTTTTTTTGTCCTTCTCCCAGAAGACCCGCTCGCAGACAATATTATCATAGCTGTTAAGAAGACCGTAGATAGTCTGGAATCCGAGGTTGGACATACCTACATAATAGGTATTGGGGTATATCAGGGCGATGGGGATTCTGCCGCCCCAATCCTTGAGGATGGTGCCTTGCTCACTCGAGAGTCTTCGCCTCGCCGCTTTGTCCCACCTCATCTTACGATAGTTCGCTCTCCCCACAGCCTCGGCCCCACCCCTATGGTTATCTCATCATCTTCTCGCTGCCCACCATGCCGATCTCGACGGTCTGTCCGCAATTGGGGCAGGTTATCGTCACACTGAGGGGTCGCTTCATCGCTCGCTCGGCGAGGGCAGTGACCATGGTGTCGATGTTATCCAGGCGCTGGTCCAGGTTATCAAGGCGCCGCTTAATATGCTCCAGGTTCAGATTCTCTTTCTTAGCTTCGCGTTCCGTTTCTTGTACCAAATCAGCCTCCTCAATCAATAGCTATGAATACACCGCCCAGGATGATTAGGACTAATCCTACGGTAATAAATATCCACCCCCCCACTCTGAGCGCACCGGGTTCGACACGCATCGGCCAACGGGTGATGAACTCCCTCAGGTCGCGGCGCTGGGAGAGGCCATAGTTAAGCCCTCGCTCCTCACCCCTGGCCCACAAAAAGGCGATAATGCCCAGGAGGAGGAAAAAACCTCCGATGCCCATCATTATATAGCTATCAATATTAGGCATGGCTCGAGCCTTGTCTTAACTGCACTTGGTATAGCCGCAGGCGTGGCAGATGTGACATCCCTCCTGATATACCAGCATGCCGCCGCACTCCGGGCACTGCCCACCAAGATTAATCGCCGCCCCGGAATGATCGGGATTATTTACGCTCTCGCCCTTAATATGCCTCTCCAGCACACTCCCGATGGCATCGGGGCAGGAGAGCACCGCATGGCCCTGCTCCCATGCGATGGAGGGACAGCGAATGCCCCTGAGATGCTTCACCACCGAGGCGACATCCACCCCAGAGCGAAGCGCCAGTGAGATGAGCCTGCAGGTGGCCTCAAGCTGCGCAGAGGCACAGCCCCCTGCCTTCCCCAGGCTGGAGAAGACCTCGCAGACCCCGTACTCATCAGAGTTTACCGTTACATAGATATTGCCGCATCCGGTGGCGACCTTCTCGGTAACCCCCCTAGTGGTCCTGGTCCGTCTCCTGGGAACAAGCGCCTCGACCCTCTCCTCCCCTGCGACGCTCAAGACCTGCTTATCCTTGCTCCTATCCCGATAGATGGTGATCCCTTTACAGTCCTCTTTATAGGCGAGCATGTACGCCCTAGCCACGTCCTCCCTGGTAGAACTGTGGGGAAAGTTTATGGTTTTAGAGACGGCGTTGTGGGTGGAGCTTTGAAAGGCGGACTGCATTCGGATGTGCCATTCGGGGCTGATGTCGTGGGCGGTGACAAAGAGCCTTTTTACATCTTCGGGGATAATCTCCATATCCTTAGTGTTTCCCCGCTTGGCCAGTTCATTCATAAGCTCCTCACTGTAGAATCCTTCCCTGCGAGCCACATCCTCAAAATACGGGTTCACCTCCACCAAACCATCGCCATCCAATATGTTGCGCACATAGCTCAGCGCGAATAGCGGCTCGATTCCGCTGGAACAGCCGGCGATGATGCTCAGAGTGCCAGTAGGGGCGATGGTTGTTCTGGTTGCGTTCCTCACCCTGAGGCCGCCGGGAACATCATAAACGCTACCCTCAAAGGCGGGGAAGACACCCCTCTCCTCCGCCAGCGTCAACGATGCCTTAGTCGCCTTCTCGTTTATGAACCGCATGACCTCCTCAGCGACCTTGAGAGCATCCTCCGAATCATAGGATATACCTAACTTAATCAACATATCGGCGAAGCCCATCACCCCAAGCCCGATCTTCCT
>SOIC01000069.1 GCA_004377275.1 Dehalococcoidia bacterium | reverse complement strand
TGAATACGGCGGCCAGACTGACGAAGCGGCGTCGATGCGAAAGGCTTAGCCATGGATGACGTTGAGGCAAAAAAGAACGGATTTGAGCCAATCATAGTGGGGTTCTTCTGCAACTGGTGCTCCTACGCGGGGTGCGATGTGGCAGGCACAGCGCGAATGCAGTACCCATCGAACCTGAGAATAGTCAGGGTGATGTGCTCTGGCAGAGTAGACGAACGGCTCGTGCTCAAGGCGTTCGCACTAGGCGCAGATGGCGTCCTGGTCTGCGGCTGTTACCCGGGGGACTGCCACTACCAGAAAGGCAATCTGAGTGCCAGGAGGAGGGTGACAGGCTGGAAGCCCTTCCTCGAGGCCCTAGGAATCGGCGGCGACAGGCTCAGGCTGGAGTGGATCTCGGCCTCCGAGGGGCCGAAGGTGGTGGCAACCGTCACTAGCTTCGTCGAGACCATCAAGAAGCTGGGGCCGAGCCCATTCAGGAGGGCAGCATCGTGAATCTGCAATATGTGCCGACGATATGTCCCTACTGCGGTTGCGGCTGCGGAATGTACCTCGTGCTGAAAGACGGTAGGATAGTGGGGGAGGAACCCTGGAAGGAACACCCCGTCAACGAAGGGACAAACTGCCCCAAGGGAAAAAATGCCTACAAGTTCCTCTACAGTGAGGATCGACTCCAGAAGCCCTTGATCCGGAAGAATGGCACGCTCAAGGAGGCTTCTTGGGAAGAGGCGTTGAACCTCGTCGCCGAGAAGCTGAAGGGCGTTCCTCCGGAGTCTTTCGGTGCCATCGCCTCTGGCAAGACCACCAACGAGGAAAGCTACCTCCTGCAAAAGTTCGCCCGGGTCATCATGGGCACCAACAACATCGAATACTGCGCGAGGTTCTGCCACTCGGCGACGGTGGCGGGCCTCCTGCCCACGGTGGGCTCGGGCGTCATGGAGACGTCTCAGGTCGACATCGAGCAGGCCGACTGTGTAGTCATCGCTGGCGTCAACATCAAAGAGACCTTCCCCATGATCGCCAGGAGAGTGCTTCGGGCCAAGAGAAAGGGAGCCACCGTCATCGTCATAGACCCTCGAAGGACCGCGACCGCAAGCTACCTGGGCGACCTCCACCTGCAACTGGAAGCGGGCACGGATGTAGCGCTCATCAATGGGATGATGAGCGCTATTCTTGCTGAGGGCCTTGAGAACAAAGAGTTCATAGAGAAGAGGACCGCGGGGTTCGATGAGCTTCGCGCTGCGCTGTCCGCGACTTCCCCTGAGCAGGCCGCAGATATCAGCGGCGTAGCAGCAGAGAAGATCAGAGAGGCGGCCATCGCCTACGCCAAGGCGGAGAAAGGCTGCATCCTGTATGACGAAGGCATCACGCAGCACACCACCGGCGCAGACAACGTGATGGCCCTCGCCGACCTGGCGCTTCTGACTGGGCATATCGGGAAGCCGGGGACGGGAGTGAACTCCCTCAGGGGGCAGATCAACGGTGAGGGCACGGGGG
Source organism: Dehalococcoidia bacterium (assembly GCA_004377275.1). Lineage (GTDB taxonomy): Bacteria > Chloroflexota > Dehalococcoidia > E44-bin15 > E44-bin15 > E29-bin15. The sequence goes on along the minus strand of SOIC01000069.1, from coordinate 2,205 downwards.
ACATGGGCTGCCTCAATGTCTTCTACCCTGGATTCAAGCGAGTAGGCCAGGAATCCGCCGAGTTCTTCCAGAATGCCTGGGGGGTAGAGCACCTGCCCACCGAGCCTGGCCTGACCTACATGGACATTATTCACAAATGCAGAGTTATCTACCTGGTGGGCGCAAATCCCGTCATGGCTGGCCCCGATTCTACGAACATCAAGAAGGCTCTGGATAGTCTCGACTTCTTCGTGGTTCAGGATATATTCCCGACCGAGACAACCGAACATGCCCACGTGGTGCTGCCAAGTGCCTGCTGGGTAGAAAGGGAAGGCATCCATGCCTGGGTGGACAGGAGGGTCCAGAAGATCAACAAGGTCATCGACCCTCCCGGCGAGGCCATGCCCGACTGGTGGATCATTTGCAGGCTGGCGGAGAAGATGGGCTACAAGGACAAGTTCGACTTCGCTTCCCCGGCAGAGATATTCGAGGAGATCAGGAGCTGTGTCCCCCAGTACAAGGGGATCACCTACGAGAGACTGGAGAAGAAAGCGGGAGGCATTCACTGGCCCTGCCCTTCCGAGGATCACCCAGGCACCCCTACGATGTTCGTTCAAGCCTTCCCCACGGCCGACAGCCTGGCTCACTTTCAGGCAGTGGAGTACAAGCCTCCGGCGGAACTGCCGGACGCAGAGTATCCGGAGATCCTCAATACCGGCAGGAGCCTCTTCCACTACCATTCAGGGACGATGACCCGGAGGACAGATACGCTGAACAACGAGGTGCCTGAAGGGTATGTCGAGATCAACCCGGAGGATGCCGTCAGGCTGCGCGTCAGGAGCGGCAATCGAATCGTGCTGGAGACAAGGCGAGGGAGGATAGAGGCCACCGCGAAGGTGACCGAACGGGTATCAAAAGGTTGCATATTTGTGCCCTTCCATTTCTCGGAGTCGTGCGCCAACATCCTTACCAACCCCGCTCTTGATCCCAAATGCAAGATGCCAGAGTTCAAGGTGTGCGCCGTCAAGGAAGAGGTGCAGGCATGAAGGGAGATATGTACTGGGCCTGGTCCTCGGACCCAGCGGTGGTCGACAGGGCCGAATGCGGGGGTGCGGTTACCTCCCTCCTCAAGTTCGCCCTGGAGAGTAAGCAGGTCGATGCCGTGCTTGCCGTACAGGCAAGGGATGGCAATAGGTATGACGGGATCCCTGTGCTGATCAAGGATCCTGAGGAGGTAATGGCAACGGCAGGAACGTTGCACTGCGTCTCCGCCAACATCGCCCGCTGCCTCAAGGAATTCCTCGATGGAGCCTTTGACTTGAAGGTAGCCGTGACCTGCAAGCCGTGCGACGCCAAGGCGATCATCGAGCTGGCCAAGCGCAACCAGATCAACCTTGAGAATGTGCTCCTCATCGGCCTGAACTGCACCGGTACCATACTGCCGGTGACAGCGCGGAAGATGATGGAAGAGGAATTCGAAGTGGACCCCCTCGATGTTGTCAGTGAGGACATCGAAGACGGCAAGCTGAAGATAAGGCTGCGGGATGGCAGCGAGAAAGAAAGGGATTTGGCAGAGCTGGAGGCCAAAGGGCTCGGGCGGAGGGAGAACTGCCGGAGATGCGACCTCAACATCCCCACCATGGCGGATATAGCCTGCGGGAAGTGGGGAGCAGAGGATAGGAAGGTCACGTTCATTGAGGTCTGTTCCGACAGAGGAGCTGACTTTATCGACAGGGCGATCGAAGGCGGCCACATCAAGGTGGAGCAGCCGAGCGCCGAGGCCCGGGAGTCGAGGAAAGCAAAGGACAGGGCAGCCACCGAGCTGGCGCGGCAGTGGCAGGAGAGGGATTTCGGCGAGTTCCAGGCGATGAGTGTTGAAGAGCGGTTCGCTTACTGGTTCGGACCCTCCGGCCAGTTCAGCCAGTGCATCAAGTGCTTTGGGTGCAGGGACGCCTGCCCCATCTGCTACTGCAAGGACTGCTATCTGGAGGCAGACAGGGGCGCAGTGCCCGGGGGCGAGATCCCGCCTGAGGCCATGTGGCCCATGATCCGGACTGTACACGTCATTGATTCCTGCGTGAACTGCGGTCAGTGCCAGGACGCCTGCCCTATGGAGATCCCGCTTGCCCGCCTGTGCTTCATGCTGAATAGGGAACTCGCCCAGATCTTCAAGTATGAGCCCGGAATGGATGTCAGCGCCCTGCCCCCACTGAGGACGGTGACAGA
>SOIC01000216.1 GCA_004377275.1 Dehalococcoidia bacterium | reverse complement strand
CCCCTGCTATGCTATGATGCCGACAGGGATGGCGGTATTTTTATGACCGGGTGTGAGCTTTATGTAAAGATTGATGAGCCCTTTCAGGGATGCATCGCTGAGGAGTGGCTCAGGCGAGTGGTGGAAAAGACCCTTGTCCTGGAAGAGGTGAATTCTCCCGTGGAGCTGGGACTGGTGATCACCGACGATGAGACGATTCGCCAGCTCAATCGAAGCTACCGGGGAAGGGATGAGACCACCGATGTGCTCTCCTTCGCCCTTCGCGAAAATCGTCAGGATGCGGCGGAAACCCCATTTATATCCCCCCCCGACGGCGCGGATCACCTCGGCGAGGTGCTTCTCTCCTATCCCCAGGCGGCAATTCAGGCGAAGGAGCACAAACACCCCCTGGAGCGGGAGCTGGCGCTACTGGTGATCCATGGCGTGCTTCATCTCCTGGGCCACAAGGATGAGGACCAGGCGTCTGAAGCCAGGATGAGGGCTGAGGAGAAAAGAGTGTTAGGAGAACTTACCGATGAACGTCTGTTATGAGCAGCCTCCCTATAGACCGCCCACCGAAGCCTACAGCCTCCTGGTCAGGGTAACCAGAAATTGCTCCTGGAACAGGTGCGAATTTTGCAGCATGTATAAGGACGCCAAGCTGGAGCTGAGACCGGTGGCGGAGGTGAAGGAGGATATCCGCGCCATGAAGATGGAAGCCGATGCGATAAAGGAATGGGCGTGGAAGAATGGATACGGCGACCGCGTAGGGACGGTTGCCCGGGCCAATGGGTTACACTGGCTCAATGACGGGGTGGTAAAGCACGTCTTTATCGCCGACTCCAACAGCATCATCATGAAGACGGAGGACCTGGCCGAGATCGTCAGGTTCCTCTACGAAACCTTCCCCACCCTGGAACGCGTCACCAGCTACGCCCGGGCAAAAACCCTGGTCAAGAAAACGCCGGAAGAGCTAAAGATGCTGCGGGAGGCTGGCCTTACCCGGCTTCACGTGGGGCTGGAGACCGGCGATGAAGAACTGCTAAAAATAATCCAGAAGGGAGCTACCCCCGATGAGATGATACTCGGCGGTCGGAAGGCCCTTCAGGCCGGATTCGAGCTGTCCGAGTACATCATGCCCGGCCTGGGTGGACAGGAAAAGTGGGAGCAGCACGCCCGCGGAACCGCCCGGGTGTTAAACGAGATTAACCCCCACTTCATCCGCCTGCGCACCCTGTTCGTAGTCCCCGGCACCCCCCTCGCCGAAAGGTATGAGCGGGGCGAGTTCAGCCGGCAAACCATTGAGGGTCTCCTCAAGGAGGTACGCCTGCTGATAGAGGAGCTGTCGGTATCATCAGATTTCGTGGTCAGCGATCATATCGCCAACCGCTATATGTGGGGGATAGACGGCAAGCCTTCACTGGACAAGGAGCGGATGCTCAAGGCGGTGGACGACCTGATCGCCGCCGCCAAGGAGAGCGATGAGAGGTATCCCGTGTACAGTGGATTGTAAAGGCGAAAGTGACAATTGAGTAGGGAGAAGGCCATCGCAGTTTATGACGCTATGATAAGGGCGGTACTCCAAAGAAGCAGTTTCACGTGACCCGAAGTAAGGATAAAAGCAAGCGACTGGTGCGGACGTAGCGTAAAGATCGAAAATGGCTAAGAGGCGAGTAAAGGTCGAAAAAAGCGAAAAGATGGGAGCGCAGGTATATTATCGCAAGTGGCGCCCCCAGACCCTGGCTGAGGTTGTAGGTCAAGACCATGTGACCCAAACCCTGCGGAACGCCCTTAAAACGGGGCGGGTAGCTCATGCCTACCTCTTCTGCGGCCCGCGCGGGACGGGGAAGACCAGCACCGGGCGCATCCTGGCCAAAGCGGTGAATTGCCTTAAAGGCGGCAAAGGGGAGCCCTGTAACGCCTGCGCCATATGCCAGGCGATCACTGAGGGGCATGCGATCGATATGGTGGAGATCGATGCAGCCTCAAACCGGGGCATCGATGAGATTCGCGAGCTCAGGGAGCGGGTCAGGTACGCCCCCAGTATGGCAAAATATAAAGTCTATATCATCGACGAGGTTCACATGCTCACCGAGCCCGCCGCCAATGCTCTCCTCAAGACCCTGGAGGAGCCGCCGCCCCACGTTATGTTCGTGCTGGCGACCACCGAGCCCCACAAGGTGCCGCTCACCATCCTCTCCCGGTGCCAGCGCTTCGATTTCAAGCGCATCCCCCAGGATGCGATGGTCACCAGGCTCGCCGGCATCTGCGCCGGGGAAGACCTCCACATTGAGGATTCATCGCTAAAGCTCATCGCCAGGAGCGCCACCGGCTCGATGCGGGACGCCGAAAACCTGCTGGAGCAATTGGTTGCCTACTACGGCACTGATATCAAGCTCGACCAGGTTCAGGCGATGCTGGGAATAACCGGGGACGTGCGTGCTCAGGAGCTGGCAAGGCACATCGTCGATAAGGATATCGCCGCGGGGCTTCAAACGATAAATAGCGTTACCCAGGATGGCCTCGACCTGAGGCAATTCAATCGGGAGCTGGTGGAGTATCTCAGAGGGCTGCTTCTCATAAAGGCGGGTGCTGCAGCGGCCATCGATCTGCCTCCGGAGGCGCTCTCCGAGATGAAGGGCCTGGCCGAGACGGCCCCCATGTCCCAGCTCTCCAAAGCGGCGAGGCTATTTCGCCAGGTGGAACTGGAGTTTGATGGTTTTTCGCCCTTGCCCCTGGAACTGGCCATGGTGGAGTGCGCCCTGCCCGAGGGAAAACCGGCGATGCCAGCAACGCCAGCAACACCAGCGACGCCTATAAAGGCCAAAAAAACAGAAGTGGAACCCGTCACCACCCCGGCGCCTACCGAGGAGAAACCAGCGACGCCTATTAAGGCCAAGAACACGGATGCGGACCCCGTCTGCGCCCCGGCGCCTACCGAGGAGCACCCAGCCACGCCCGCTCCGGGCGAATGATTCGAAAAAACCGATATCGAATACTTCCGCAGCCGCTGGCGGGAGGTGGTCAATGCCACGCGGGGGATGGGCTCACAGGGAAACCTGGACGCCCTCTTAAGAAGCGCCTGCGAGCCGGTAGCCCTGGAGGATGATACCCTGGTCTTGGGATTTTACTATGAGTTCCACAAAGAGAAGATCGAAGACCCCAAGTACCGCCACATGGTGGAAGCGAAGGTGAGCGAGGTCTTTGGGCAACCCCATAAGATTCGCTGCGTGCTCACCGAGCGAAAGGCAAGAACCCGAGGGCACCTGGTTGATGCAGCGCTTCAGATGGGGGCGAAGATCATTGATGAGGAGGATGAATGAATAAAATAAAATTAATGCGTCAGGCTCAGCAGCTTCAGGGAAAACTGCAAAAGATCCAGCAGGAGCTGGAAAAGGCCACGGTGGAGGCCAGCTCAGGTGGCGGCGCGGTAACGGTGGTGATGACCGGCAAGCAACAGGTCCAGTCGGTGAAGATCTCGCCCGAGGCGGTGGATGATATAGAGATGCTGCAGGACCTGGTGCTCACCGCGATGAACGAGGCGGTGAAGAAATCGAAGGAGCTTGCCGCAGATCGCCTCGGTGCCCTGACCGGCGGGCTTAAGATCCCCGGCCTGACATAGAACAGGCTGAAAGGGGAGCTGGATGAATCCATATCCAGATCGATGTCTCATCTACCTGAGCAGGTCAATAGGGCGTAAACGGGAGGCCTGATTTGAACACCGATTTCGTGCCCACCGCCCAGCCGGTATCGCGCCTCATCGAGGAGTTCCACA
>SOIC01000086.1 GCA_004377275.1 Dehalococcoidia bacterium | reverse complement strand
AGGGCTCCGTATAGCGGCTCCCACTTTCCGGGATACATCTCGCCCAGCCCGCCGTAGCCGGTGTCCTTTAGCTTCTCCACCCCTATAGCCAGTACGCAATCGTAGCACTTAGAGGCGATACCGAAGGCGGCCGCCCTTAGCGCCTCCTGTCCCGCGCAGCAGAGATTCTCCACCCGGGTAAACGGGATGTACTGCGTTTGCAGGGCTGATGAGGCGATGATCGCACTGGGGGGACCCATCGGCACCTGCTGTGAGCCACGACCGGTGCCTACCCATCCTGCCTGAATGTCTTTAATCTCGATCCCGGCATCATCAAGGGCCTCAGTGGTAGCTTCTTTGATCAGGTCCTCCACGTCGGCATCCCAACGCTCCCCGAACTGGGTGCATCCCATCCCTACGATTGCGACTTTATCCTTAATGCTCTCTCTCATATATAGGTCTCCTTTTCAGTTACCCTCTTACCGGCCGGCATTTCCAGAAGTAGTTGTGTATTCCCAGGGCATCATGGATTCGACGGAAAGTGAGCTCCATGGTCATCCCGATCTCAATCTTATCCGGGTCTCGATCTGTCATCTGGCTGAAGAACCTCCCTCCGCCGTCGAAATTAACCGCAGCCAGGACATTCGGCGGATCGAGGGCCCGCGATCGAACATCCATGCTATAGGTCACCAGCTTCCCCTGCTTATCCGATAGGGGTACCTCTTCGAAGTATTTCTCATCGGCCTGGCAATAGATGCAAACGTTTGGTGGCGGGACCATGATACGGCCACACTTAGTGCATTTAACCCCGTAGAATCTAAAATAGAAGTTGCGGCGGCGCCATACCTCCGGTAGCGCCATTCTCCGTTCCATGAAGAGATCATGCTCCCACTCCATGAGGTCGCGGAACCTCATATACTTACCATAGTTCGCCAGTTGTATCTTGAATGCTAGGTAACCTTTGATCCCCCTGCGGTCTTTTAGCTTCCCGATCTCCTCGGTAACGCGTAGTGCGTGAGCGTCAGCTCCGTCGCCGTAATTAACAACTAGTATTCTATCTCCGGCTTTAGCCTCTTCCAGAGCGCTTACCAGGACCATCGGGACCAGGGCAGTCCCGGTGTGGCCCACCGTGTCGAATAGCAGGCCCTGAACCTGTTCTTTGGGGTCCAGGCCCAGGCTCTTTACGATAGCCCCTTGCATCCTCCTATCCGGGGAATAGATAACTGCTTTGGAAAAATCCTTGGCGGCAAGATTTTGCTTCCTGAGCAGGGCAGATACCGCTTTTTCAACGTAAGGCACATAGCTTTCCTCACGAATAAAGCGGTCTTCCCAGGAGCGTATTATCTTGTCGTATTCCAGCCTCCAGTAGTCCACGAACTCGCTGGTGATGCAGGTGCTGCCCTCGATCTCCACGGCGACCCCTTCATTCCCGATGAGGAAAGCGGCGGCGCCGTCCCCGAAGAGGGACTCGAAGGCGGTATCCGGCGGCCCGAGTCGGGTATCGGCCGCGATCACCAGAACCTGCCTGGCGGAGCCAGCTTTAACCGCATCCAGGGCCATCATTATGGCGATGGTCGCCGACCTTATGGAATTGGTGAGGTCAACGGTGATAATGTCCTCCTTAAGGTCGCACGCCGCGGCCATGATGCTGGCCGATTGCTTTTCCTTGTAAGGAGGGGTAGTAGTGGCGAAATATAAGGCGTCGATAGAATCCTTCTCAACGCCTTTAATACAATCTCTAGCAGCCTCTACACCCATCGTCAAACTATCTTCATCGGCATTGGCTACCGCTTTCTCACCCTTTCCCGTTCCTCCCCAAACTCCATTGATAGTCTCCCTGCTAAGCCGATAAATGGGTATATAAGCCCCGTAAGACGTTATTCCTGCCATCCAGTATCCTCCTTTTAAAGCCTTCCTATCTTAGCATACTTTGTGAAAAGTATCATTATTACGGGGCGGCGCTTTTATAGTAAGCCACGACTTTCTTGAGGGCGTTAGCCCCCCTCTCAAAGCTGGGGAAGCTGGGGATACCCTTGGCCACCAGTTTATTTCTGGCCTCAATGGCCTCGCTCTCCGCATGGGCGGAGATGAGGATGGCGAGCAGGGGTTTAGCAGACCGTTCTTTATAAAGGGATAGGGCATCGATCAGATCGTCGAAGAAGTTAGGGATGAGCCATGAGATACGCGTCAGGAAAACTACCGGGAGATCCAGAACCACTGCATCGATCCTCTCATCTTCATTGAGGATATCGAGACACCTTATAATGCGATCTAGATGGGGGAGATTGGAGCTAATATCAAGCGGATTTTGGTAGCTTGAGCCGATGGTATTGAAGAAGGAGGCAAATTCCCGGTATGACCGCTCAGTGAGCAGCGGGACCTCAAACCCTGCCCTGGCGAAGGCATCGGTGATCACCACAGATTGCCCTCCGGTCATAGCAACCAACCCCACCCTGTTCCCGGTGGTTGGCTTGGCGTAGAGCAATGCCTGTATCGTATCGACCATTTCATCGAGGTTATCTACTTTGATCGCACCACATTGCTTGATCAGGGCATCCCAAAGCAGCGGTGGCCCGGCTAAAGAGGCAGTGTGTGAAGCTGTGGCTCTGGTTCCATCATCAGTCTCGCCCCCCTTCCAGATGAGCACCGGCTTACGCCGGGCGATCTCCCTTAAGCAGGAAAAGAATTGTCTCCCGTTTTCTACCCCCTCGATATACATGCCGATTATCTTGGTATCCTCATCCTCACCCAGATACTCCAGATAGTCTGCGGCATCCAGAACCGCGGCGTTTCCATAGCTCACTGACTTAGAGATCCTGATCCCATTGACCTCTCCCACCAGGGTGAAGAAGGTGGCATGGGTGCCGCTCTGGGAGATGAACCCCACATTGCCGCCATCGCCCCAGTATTGGTCGGTGGTATGCCTGAGCCCGATCTTCGGGTTGAAGATGCCCACGCAATTGGGCCCAATGAGGTTGAGATGGGCCTCGCGGGCCATCTCGGTAATATTCTCTTGGAGTCTGATCCCCTCCTCGGTATTCGACTCGGCGAAACCCGAGGTAAAGAGCATTACCCCGCCAACCTTCTTCTGGATGCAGTGCTGCACGATCTCTGGGGCTACGGCGCGGGGCACAGCAACGATGACGTAGTCCACCTCGTCAGGGATATCCAGCAGGCTGGAGTAATTTTTCACCCCCAGCGCCGCGATGCCCTGAAGCTCTTTCTCATCGATCTGAACCGAGTAGACCCTTCCCTGAAAGTTGGCCAGGCTCCTCAGCCACATATAGCCCATCTCCATCTTATCGCCCACCACCGCCACAGAGCGTGGGTTAAACGCCCGATCAAGCCGCCCAACGATGTCTTTCAACTGGGCCCCCTCAAGGTTCAAGGATCACCCGGGCATCGATAGCCAGGGCACTATCGCTGTAGGCAAAGATGGGGTTGATATCCAGCTCCTTTATCTCAGGCTTACTCTCCACAAACTCGGAAACCTTGAGCAGCATCTGCTCCAGGACCGCGATATTAGCTGGCTCCTGACCCCTATAGCCCTCAAGGACAGGGTACCCCTTTATCTCCCTGATCATCTCATTGGCATCCCTCATGGTTAGCGGGACGATCCTGAAGGAAATATCCTTGAGTATTTCCACCAGGATACCGCCCAGCCCGAACATGAGCACCGGCCCAAACTGAGGGTCCTTGCTCATGCCAATGATCACCTCTGTGGCTGGTCTTGCCATAGGCTGCACCGAGACCCCCTGTATCTTCGCTGAAGGCTGGTGCTTTTTTATCGCGGAGATGATCTCATCATAGGCATTACCCACATCTTCCTTGTTATTCAGGCTCAGTTTAACCCCTCCGACATCGGTTTTGTGCAGAATATCGGGAGAGACTATTTTTAGGACCACCGGGTAGCCGAGCTCCTGGGAGTGGGCGACCGCCTCCTCCTTGGAGCGGGCAAGCCCTATATCGGTGGTATTTATCCCCACCTCCTTCAGGATTTGTTTCGATTCCAGCTCGGTGAGGGATGTCCTGTCCTCTTTTCTAGCTGCGGCGATTATCTCATCCATGACCATTAAAAGGTCCTCCTTTTTCGTACTACTCGGTAAGCCCTACCACTTGGAGGCTGGATTTTATAGACCGTAGTGAAGACTTCCTCCTGGTGTCGCAATGTCAAAAAAACGGCCCCGATGGGATTCGAACCCACGATCTCCGCCTTGACAGGGCGGTGTGTTAGGCCGCTACACTACGGGGCCAAAACATGAGGCGTTCAATCGGGGATTGTATCAATAACCAGCCTGCCTTGTCAAGATAACCGTCTTCTGGTAAGCTTTTTATACGGAGGTAACGAGATGGGCAGGCGAGATTTCCGGCATCGGGAGAGTAAAAAGCCTAAAAAGGATGCTAAGAAGGCACCCACCACTGCGGTATTTCAACCCCCGGCGACCGTTGAGGTGATCAAGAGAGGGAAGAAGGAGAAAGGGGAGGGTGAGAGTGAGGGGGAGAGAGAGATGGAGGACAAAGAAGAGGGATGATGGTCGCCTACCAGGAGCTTTATCGCAGCGGGGAGCTTGAGGAGCGGGTGGCGCGGGCCCGCGCCACCCTGAAGGATTGTCAGCTCTGCCCTCGTCGCTGCCGGGTCGATCGCCTCCAGGGGGAGACGGGCATGTGTCGCGTCGGCTCAGAGGCGGTGGTCTCAAGTTATGGGCCTCACTTTGGCGAGGAAGCGCCACTGGTAGGCCTCCATGGCTCAGGGACGATCTTCTTCACCTACTGCAACCTGAGATGCATGTTCTGCCAGAACTACTCCATAAGCCAGTTGGGCGAGGGAAGGGTAGCCACCAAGGGTGAGATGGCAAAGATGATGCTCGCCCTGCAGGAGCGGGGCTGCCACAACATAAACCTGGTTACCCCCACCCATGTCGTCCCGCATATATTGGAGTCGCTCGAGATCGCTGCGGGATTGGGTCTCTCCATTCCTGTCGTCTACAACTGTGGTGGCTACGAGTCAGTGGAAACCCTGGAGCTGCTCGATGGCATTGTCGATATTTACATGCCCGATATGAAATATTCCGATGAGCGAAATGCCCGCAGGTTTTCCGGGGTCAAGGATTACCCTGCAGTGAACCATGCAGCGGTAAAGGAGATGCATCGCCAGGTTGGCGACCTCCAGATAGACGAGCGAGGTGTGGCCAGGCGAGGATTGCTTATTCGGCACCTCGTTTTGCCTAACGGGATCGCGGGAACCGAGGGGGTGGTCCGCTTCATCGCCGAGGAGATCTCACCAGATACCTATCTGAATGTAATGGCACAATATTACCCCGCTCGTCGCGCCTTTAAGATCCCCGCCCTTTCGCGGCCTCTGCGAAGGGAGGAGTTTTTGGAGGCGGTGAACCTCGCCAGAGAGCATGGGCTGGAGAGGCTTGATGGGGTGAGGCCCCGCTCCCTGGCAATATAAAAAGGTTGACGGATGACGCAACGGGCAGCTCTCCACGCTGTAATATATGGTTTTGTTCATGGGGTGAACTTTCGCCATTTTGTGCTGCGCCGCGCCCGGGAGCTGGGGCTCACCGGCTATGTAAGAAACCTCTCTCGTGAGCGGGCGGTGGAGGTGATTGCTGAGGGAGATCGAGATAAACTGGAGCAGCTCTTAAGGCAACTGGAGGTGGGACCGAGCCTGGCGGGGGTGAAACGGGTTCAGGTGGACTGGTCGGAGTACAGCGGAGCCTACAGCCGCTTCCGGATAGGATCTTAAGCGACCTTCTTTCGCACCGCGACCTCAAGGCTCTTTACCTCAGGCACTCCCTTAAGCGTCGATACCATGCCCAAAAGGGCATTGGCGATGATTTGCTTGGCGAAGTGGTTAAGTGTGACCGGAGAGCCGTTTATAAAGAGCACTGTCTCATCTCCCCTCTTACCGATGATCCGCTCCTTTATAAAGTCGGCGATCCCTGATATATCATCCGGGGAGAACTGGGGGCGGTCAACCTCAAGGGTCTCGTTGGTGACGATGGCCTTCAGTTCCTCGGGGGCACAGCGGAGACCTTTTTTCAGTTCCCTGCGGTGCACCTCGATCTTTGGTACATGTGCCTGGTGAAATCCCTCGACGAGCACGATGTCAAAATCCTCGCCGAGCAGTCGTAATACCCCCTCAATGGAGTCATTGTTGTCCTGAGGTTTGATCAGGGCAATCTTCTGCGGCGCGCTGATGGCCACTGCGTCGCTTCCCGCCTCGGCGTAGCGCCAGGTGTCCTTCCCTGGCCTATCCATTTCGAAGTCCTCGCAGGCATGCTTCACCGCGGCCACGCGGTATCCCCGTTCCCTGAACTCGCCAATGAGGCGCTCCACCAGCATGGTCTTGCCGGACTTTGCCTGGCCCACTATAGAAACGATAGGAAGCATTATAAAACCTCTCTTTCCCGTAATCCACTTTGGTTTCGTTGCGCTTATTCCTCGCTCCAGTCGAGCATGAGTACCTTGACTGTTTCCCCTTCTTCGACCGCCTCCACATCCTCGGGGACAATCACCAGCCCGTTGGCGCGGGACATGGAGGTGAGGATTCCGGAGCCCTGGGGCCCAACGATGCGGGCAAGGTAGCGATCGTCCTCCCTGCTCACTATTGCCCGGGCGAAGATGCGGCGACCATCGGTGTTTTTAATACGTCCATCGAGGATCGCTTCGATCGTGGGCTTGGAGAGATTCTTTTTCCCCATCATCTTGAGGATGGCGGGTCGGGCGAAGAGCTCGAAGGTGATCATGGAACTCACCGGATTTCCCGGCAGCCCCAGATGGGGCACTCCCTTGATCATGCCGAAAGCCAGGGGCTTGCCGGGCTTCATCCTCACTGTCCAGAAGGAGACCTCCCCCTGCTTTGCCAGCACATCCTTCACCAGGTCGTAGTTACCCATGGAGACCCCTCCAGAGGTGAGCAACAAATCTGCGGATAGAGCCTCTTTTATCTTGTCCTTGATATCCTTAACGCGATCCCTGGCGATGCCTAGAATCTGGGGGATGCCACCATAGCGCAGCACCTGTGCCGCAACGCTGAAGCTGTTGCTGTTATAGATCTTCCCCTCGGGGAGAGTCTGGCCCAGCGCTACCAGCTCGTCGCCGGTGGCGATGATAGCGACCACGGGGCGACGAATCACACGGGTGGTTTCCTTCCCCAGTGAGGCTAGCACCCCGACCTCTGCGGGGCGAAGGACTGTCCCCTTTTTTAATACCAACTGTCCAAGAGTGATATCCTCGCTAGCGCGACGTACGTTTTGTCCCTTCGTTACCTGGTGGAGTATACCGATTTGAAATGGGGGGCGCTCACGGCGAAGTGCCTCATCGGTGTCCTCGAATTGCACCACGCTATCGGCACCCCGGGGGATTGGCGCCCCGGTCATGATGCGCAGGGCGCTGAGCGCCCCAACCTCCTCTTTCGGTATGTCGCCTGCCTTAATCTCGCCGATAACATCGAGGAAGACGGGTGACGAAGGAGTGGCGCCAACAACATCCTCCGCCCTTACAGCATAGCCATCCATGGCGGAGTTGTCCCGCGGGGGTATATCGATGGAAGAGTATACGTCCTCATTGAGCACCTGCCCCAGGCAATGAAGGATGGGTTTCTCCTCACCATCAAGCACCGAGACATAGCTGAGGACCTTCTCCAGGGCTTCTTCCACGCTGATCATGGGGCTTCTCTTTCCAGGAGTATCCTTGCCCATTCCAGATTGGCTTCAGAGTTGATATTGAAGAAGCTCAGGTGCCGGGGGTCGAATCTTTCGATCTCCGCGTTATCAACGTATCGCACCTTGAGCTCGGGTAATAAGTCGAATATCTTGAGCCTCCCTTCACGTAGATATACTTCGATGGGTGCCAGACAGTTCTTGGAATAGACAGCATGTAGCGGCTCCACCCCCTCATCGACTCTGGGGATGACGACATCGAAGCCGGGGGAGAGCTCCATAATATAGCGAAGGAGGTCGATGTTCAAAAAAGGCATGTCGCAGCCTACCACCAGGCTATGAGAGGATGCCACCTCTTTGAGGCCGGAATAGATACCCACCAGGTTGCCTTTTCCCGGGTAGCTGTCGATCACCCTTTTCACTCCGAGGTCGGGGAGCTGGTCGCTTGATGAGGTGACCACGATAATCTCGTTTCCCAACAGGGAAAGCCTTTCGATGACCCGTTCAATAAGGCTGCGGCCACCGATTTCCTCCAGTGCCTTCTCCCGTCCCAGCCTTAGGCTCTTGCCGCCGGCAAGCACTATCGATGTCATCAATTTATTTTAGCACCATTACAGCGGAAAGGGAATTTTTCGCCCTTGCCAGTAGTAAGCTTGAAGGGTAAAGCATCGTAGCGAAGGCAGTATTATATGGCGGAGGAGTTGAGAAAGCAACAGGCGGGGGCTTACTGCCGTAAAGTGGCGCCCAGCTCTCGTGATAAGCGGCTTACTATCTCCTGCTGGGCACGGTTCACCTCTTCATCAGTGAGGGTGCGGCTGGGCGACTGATAAAGGACTCTGAAGGCAAGGGATTTCTTTCCCTCGGGTACCTGTTTGCCGGTATAGAAATCGAAGAGGGTGACCCTTGATACCAGGGGAGAGCCCTCGATAATATCCTGCACCCTCTTTGAAGGAATCTCTTCGTTCACCACGACGGCGATGTCCCGCAGGGTGATGGGGAATTTTGGTATCGGGCGATATTTAAGAGGGGCCATTGTCGCGGGAAGCAGCCTTTCCAGATCGATTTCGAAGAGGTAAACGGGGCGGGAGGAGATGTCGCATCGCTCGGCCACCCTGGGATGAAGCTCCCCTAAAGTCCCCACACTTTCGCCTCCAACCACGATCGTCGCCCTGCTGCCGGGACTGAAGGTCTTATCCTCCGAGGGCTCAAACCTTGGCGCAACGCCCAGCCGCTCCATGAGGGTCTCCAAAACCCCCTTGGCATCGAAGAAATCCAGCCTCTCGCTGTCGCCATGCCAGGACTGGTCGAGGCGGGTGCCGCATAAGACCCCGCTCAGCATGTGGCGCTCCTCAGGGAGGTCCCCCTCCCGGGGAAGGTAGACTTTGCCCACCTCGAACAGCCTGATGCTGTTATTTTCATGCTTCTCATTAGCTGAGAGGGTTTGTAGAAGCCCGGGTCGCAGGGTGGTGCGCAGACACTCCTGCTCCGTAGTTATGGGGTTAGCGACCTTTAGCGCGGCAGGCTGGGGGGTTACTTTACGCAGCATTGCCAGGCTGGTCAGCGAATAGGTAATCACCTCCTGCATGCCGCAGCCAACGAGGATATTGCTCACCTTTTCTATGAGCGCGCGCATCGGGTCGGGCTTATACCGAGGCAGCGCGCCACTGGGCAGGGTGGTGGGGAGGTCATCGTAGCCGATGATGCGAGCAATCTCTTCCACCAGGTCTTCTGCGAGGCGGACATCGGTGCGCCAATAGGGGACGGCGACCGAAAGCTCCCCAGGGCTCACACGCTCGCACTGAAACCCCAGAGAGCCGAGCACCTTTGCTACTTTTTCGCGCGCTATCTTGATACCCAGGATACGTGCCACCTGCTTCGTGGTCAATGATATAGGTTTCACTTCCCGTTTGCCGGGATAAACATCGATGATGCCCCTGGCTATCTTGCCACCTGAGAGCTCGGCCATCATTTGGGTAGCGCGCCTTAGCGCCTGCAGGGGAAGCTCAGCGCTCAAGCCCTTCTCGAAGCGGAGCGAGGCCTCGCTTCCCAGCTTGAATTTTATTGAGGTGCGCCGGATGCTGGCCGGATTGAAGTTCGCTGACTCGATCAGGACCGCGGTCGTGGCTTCTGTGACCTCGCTCCCGGCACCCCCCATGACCCCGGCGATCGCCACCGGTCTCTGGCCATCGGCGATCACGAGCATATCGCTGGAGAGGTCTCGCACCATGCCATCGAGGGTGATAATAGATTCATTTCGGGCACGGCGAACGATTATCCTTTTCTCGCTGATTTTCTCGAAATCAAAGGCATGGAGAGGCTGCCCGTGCTCCAGCATGACATAGTTAGTGACATCGACGATATTGTTGATCGGGCGCATGCCGCAGGCCAGAAGGCGCTGCTCCAGCCAGGGGGGGGAAGGGCCTACCTTGGCATCGGTGATCAGGGTGGCGCAGTAGCGGGGGCAAAGGTCAGGGTCGCGGATCTCAACCGAGGCTTTTCCTCCTATAGATTCTCCTGCCTCAGCATATCTCGTATCAGGAATATTTATAGCTTTCCCGGTTAGCGCAGCCACCTCACGGGCGATGCCGATGATGGACAGGAGGTCAGGGCGATTGGGTGTTATATACAGGTCGAGGGTGGTATCACCCAGGTATTCATTGAGGGGGGTGCCTGAGGGGGCATCAGGGGGCAGGACCATGATCCCCTCGTGGCGGTCGGAAATACCCAGCTCCCTCTCAGAGCAGATCATCCCCGCGGAGGCGATGCCGCGGATCTTCTCTTTTTTAAGCCTAACGAGTTCGCCGCTCTCGGGGTCGATGAGCTGAGCGCCGCTGTGGGCGAAGGGGACCTTCTGCCCGATGTCAACGTTGGGCGCGCCGCACACTGAGGTGAGGCGTTCCCCTCCCAGGTCGACGGTGGCGAGCGTTAAGCGGTCTGCGTTGGGATGGGGCGCGATGGCGACCACCTCGCCGACCACGATGTTCTCCCAGCCACCGGTAGCCTCTAAACCTGACACCTCAGTCCCGGACATAGTCAATTTATCGCTCAGCTCCTCAGGGTGCAGAGCGATTTCAACATATTCTCGAAGCCAGCTAATGGGTGCTTTCATACCACTCGTTACATCTCAGCGTTGGGGCCCTGATCGGTAGGCCCGATAATCGTATTCTTGACCTGCTCGATGCAGAAATATACCTTTATCGAGATGACTAATTACATATTTTAGAAAGTTCAAAATTGCCTCAAGAATCGCAGGTCATTGGAATAAAAAAGGCGAATATCGTCAATGCCATACAGGAGCATGGGGATTCGCTCCAGTCCCAGGCCAAAGGCAAAACCGGTATAGACCTCCGGGTCATAGTTAACACGTCTCAGGACATCGGGGTGCACCATGCCGGCGCCCAGGATCTCAATCCAGCCGGTGCCTGAGCAGAGCCGACACCCTGAGCCGCCGCATGCCATACAGTCAATGGCCATCTCTACCCCGGGCTCGACAAAGGGGAAGTAATCGCAGCGAAATCGCACCCGGCGTTCCTCGCCGAATAGGCGCTTGGCAAACTCATAAAGGGTCCCTTTGAGATCGGAGAAGGTGGTGTGCTCATCTACGGCGAGCCCCTCGATCTGATAGAACATGGATTCGTGCGTGGCATCTGTTGCCTCATAGCGGTAGACCTTTCCCGGCACCACCACCCTCACCGGGGGCTGCGTCCGCTCCATAACCCTGATCTGCATCGGGGAGGTGTGGGTGCGCAGGAGCATGGGGCGCTGGCCACTCTCGGTCTCGATCCAGAAGGTAGCGAACATATCGCGGGCGGGGTGATCGGGGGGGATATTTAACGCCTCGAAGTTATAGTAGTCCCACTCCACCTCTGGTCCCTCCACCACCTGGAAGCCGAGGGCGACGAAGATGTCGCAGATCCTGCAAAGCATCTGGGTGGTGGGATGGAGGCGGCCCAGGGGGATGGGGCGACCGGGGAGGGTGACATCGGGAATTCCAAACGTCTCAGCGGAGGGGATTCCCGTGGGCAATGTGATCTGCCTACCGACTGTCGCAGCCTCCATCTCTTGATAAGCCCGCTCTTTAAGCGATTCCTTATTCTCTCGGTGAGAAGTTTCGAAAAAGGCTTTGAGTTCGTTGGCGGAGGCGCTCACCGCTTTCCTTTCCTCTAGGGGAAGTGATGCCAGCCCCCTCAGAATCTGGGTAAGCTCGCTCTTTTTACCCAGGTAGCGCACTCGCCAAGCCTCGAGTTCCCTGAGGTCGGAAAGGCTGCTCAGCTCATCGATCGCCTTAGACTTGATTTCCGCTAATTTCTCGAGCATCGCCTGCTATTATAGGCTAGGGGTAGCAGTGGGTCAAGGAGATGTGCTCGTCCAGCATATTCAGGACTGCAACACAATAGACAAC
>SOIC01000097.1 GCA_004377275.1 Dehalococcoidia bacterium | reverse complement strand
GAGCTCGGTTGAGAATGCGGGGGCTAAAGAATAGGGGTATGATGGAAATATCCGAGGATCCCAAGAGCGGGGATTTCGTCCTCGTTATCAGCAAAGGCATCCGTGAAAAATGGTACCGGAAGTGGCTAAGGATCAACCTGCCCCAGGGGATGTGGCGGGTGAAGTGTTCTAAAGAAGAGGTCTCTGAGGCAGTGAATAAATTCCTGTCCGAAAAGATTTTGACCTAGAGGTGAGTACTCGATTGAAGGCAGGTTAAAGGATAAAACGGACGAAAAGGGCGAAAAAATGAAGGTATTGATTGCTGACCCCATCGCTCAAGAGGGCATCGACGCGCTGCGTGCCCATGCTGAGGTGGATGTCAGGCTGGGGCTGGGTCACGATGAGCTTATCGCCGCTATTGGTGATTACGATGCCATCGTGGTGAGGAGCGAGACCAATGTCTCAGCGGAGGTCATCGAGGCGGGACAAAGGCTTCAGGTCATCGGGCGTGCCGGTGTGGGCGTGGACAATATCGATTTGGAGGCAGCAACGAGAAAGGGTATCGTGGTGGTCAATGCCCCCACAGGGAATACCATCTCGGCTGCGGAGCATGCCATCGCTCTCATGCTCGCCATGGCGCGCCACATCCCTCAGGCAAACGCCCGCTTGAGAGCCGGGGAGTGGCGCCGACACGATTTCCTGGGCATCGAGGTAAGGAGTAAGACACTGGGCATCATTGGCCTGGGCAATGTGGGCTCCGAGGTTGCCCGGCGCGCCACCGGGCTGGAGATGCACCTCATTGCCTACGACCCCTTCGTATCTATCGAATACGCCCGCAATCTGGGGGTGGAACTGGTCTCCATGAAGGAACTGCTTAAACAATCGGACTTTATCACCATGCACACCCCACTCACCGGGACAACCAAGGGACTAATTGGCGCCAAGGAACTGGCGACGGTCAAGCCAACGGTGCGCATTATCAATTGTGCCCGGGGGGGCATCATCGATGAGGAGGCACTTTTTAAGGCGGTTGAGGAGGGGAGGGTGGCAGGCGCGGCCATCGATGTCTTTGTTGAGGAGCCAGCAATGGATAGCATCCTCTTCAAGAGCGATAAGATCCTGGTTACCCCGCACCTGGCGGCATCCACCGCGGAGGCCCAGGCAGGTGCAGCCCTGGATGTGGCGGAGCAGATCATCGCGGTGTTCAAGGGCGAGCCTGCCAGGTATGCGGTAAATACCCCGCTGATCTCGCCGGAGACGCTTGCCGTGGTCGGGCCGTTCCTGGGCGTCGTCCAGCAGGTGGGCCGCCTGCTCTACCAACTGGGCGAGGGACAGATGAGCACCATCAGCATCAAGTATGAGGGGGAGATCGCCAACCACGACACCGCAGCGCTAAAGGCGGCGGTCCTCGGCGGCCTTCTGGAGACGATCAGCGAGGAGCGGGTTAACCTGGTCAATGCTAACATCATCGCGCAACGGCGCGGGCTAAAGATCACCGAGCACAAAGACCCGAGCTGTGAAATCTACGGCAATCTGATCACCCTCGAGGTTACCACCAGCGCCGGGGTAACAACGGTAGCAGGGACGGTGATGAGGGGCGAGCCTCACATCGTCAGGGTTAATAGCTACTGGATCGATGTGGTGCCCAAGGGAGGTTATTTACTGTTTGGCGATCATCGCGACCGCCCCGGGCTTATCGGAGCGGTAGGCACGATATTGGGTAACGCTGACATCAATATCAGCTCGATGCAGCTGGGACGGCTTGAGCCCCGAGGGCCAGCACTTCTGGTTATCGAGCTCGATGGGCCTGTTGGGGAAGAGATACTGCTCAAGCTTCAAGCGCTCCCCGAAGTCTACACGATGAAGCTGGTAAAGCTTTAACCGGGGGATGGCCAGCGTGGCGGATATCGAACGGGCGAAAAAGAGGGTCAGGGAGCTCCGGGAACAGATTAACTACCACAACCATCGCTACTACGTGCTCGACAGCCCTGAGATCTCAGATGCCGAGTACGACGCGCTGATGGCGGAGCTGAGGAGGCTGGAGGAGGAGCACCCCGAGCTTATCACCACTGAATCGCCAACGCAGAGGGTGGGCGCCGCCCCCGTCGAGGCCTTCGGCGTGGTGGAGCACCCCATGCCGCTCTTGAGCCTGTCCAATGTCTTCTCCTACGATGAGCTCCTTGCCTGGCACAAGAGAATCTCAAACCTGGTGCCGGGGCAGGATATGGACTTCGTTTGCGAGCTCAAGCTGGACGGGCTTGCGGTGGCCCTAACCTATACCGATGGCCGCCTCACCACAGGCGCTACGCGGGGCGATGGCTATCACGGCGAGGATATCACCCAGAACCTGAGGACCATTAAGAGCATCCCACTCACCGTCCCTAAAGATGCCCCGAGAAAATTTGAGGTTAGGGGTGAGGTCTATCTTTCAAGGTCTGGCTTTGAAAAACTGAACAAGGAACGGGCGGAGGAGGGTCAGCCCCTCTTCGCTAATCCCAGAAACGCCGCCGCCGGTTCGGTGCGCCAGCTAGACCCACGGGTCACTGCGAAGCGCCCCCTGGATATATATATCTATAGCCTGGGATATGCCGAGGGGGAAGGGGTAGGCGGGCGAGAAATGCCGCCAACCCACTGGGAAACCATGGAGTATCTCAAGTCACTGGGATTTAAGATAAGCCCTTATAATGCTCACGTTTCCGATATTAGCGATGCGGATAAATACTATCAGCACTGGGAGGAGGAGAGAGAAAGCCTGGAATTTGATGCCGATGGCGTTGTAATAAAGGTCGATTCATTTGAGCTTCAGCGAGTGCTGGGCACTGTGGGTCACGACCCACGCTGGGCAACAGCCTATAAATTTCCGGCGATCCAGGTGACTACCAGGCTTCTCGATATCGGCATCAATGTGGGGCGAACGGGGAGCCTCAACCCCTACGCCATCCTGGAGCCGGTATCCGTTGGCGGGGTCACCATCAAGCGGGCGGCGCTCCACAACGAGGAGGATATCAGGCGCAAGGACATTCGCATCGGCGATACGGTGGTGGTGCAGCGCGCCGGCGAGGTCATTCCCGAGGTGGTCGCCCCCGTTGTGTCCAAGCGCACCGGGAAGGAAAGGCTCTTCGTGATGCCCGCTCGCTGCCCCGTTTGCGGCGGTGAGCTAGTTAAACCAGAGGGCGAAGTGATGACGCGGTGCACCAATGCCTCCTGCCCCGCCCAGCTATATGAGCTCCTCACCCACTTCGTCTCCCGCAGCGCCATGGACATCGACGGGGTCGGGGAAAAGCTGGCGGCCGCCCTGCTGGAAAAGGGGCTGGTAAAAAATGTCGCCGATCTCTACTCCCTTCACACGCAAGACCTGATGAATTTGGAGAGGATGGGGGAGAAGAGCGTCCAGAATGTGCTCGATGCTATCGAGTGGAGCAAGCAGCGCCCCTTGTCCAGGGTAATCTTCGCCATTGGCATCAGGCATGTCGGTGCGGAGACCGCGGAGCTTCTGGCCAGCCACTTCGGCAGCATGGACAGGCTGGCAAGTGCCTCTGAGGAGGAGCTACTCGCCGTACCCACCATCGGCCCCAAGATCGCCGAGAGCATCCTTGCCTTCTTCCGGCAGGAAGCAAACCGCGATATCATTGAAGAACTGAGAAGGGCGGGGGTCAGGCTTGAGGAAGAGGCTGTAGAGCTAAGAGAGAGGCCCCTTTTGGGTCAGGAGTTTGTGCTCACGGGAAGGCTGGAGACATTCCCCCGTAGCGAGGTAGAGGCGCGCATCAAAGAGCTGGGCGGCAGCGTAGGCTCGAGCGTCACCAA
>SOIC01000058.1 GCA_004377275.1 Dehalococcoidia bacterium | reverse complement strand
CATGTCAGCAGACCAGTTCCTTCAGTATCTTATATCCGGTCTTACTATAGGCAGCATCTACGCCCTGGTAGGCCTGGGTTTTACTATCATTTATGCCGTAACCCGCATCATTAACTTCGCCCAGGGCGAGTTCGTGATGCTGGGGGGCATGCTCTCGTTCTACCTCATCAGTGCTGCCGGGATTCCCCTGGCTCCCGCCCTCATCCTCTCGGTCCTCATCGCAGCAGCTATCGGCGCGATCATGTATCTACTTGCCATCCGTACCGCCAGGAAAGCCTCCGTGGTCAGCCTGATCATCATCACCATCGGGGCCGCCGTTTTCATTCGTGGCATTGTCGGGGTGGGATGGGGAGTGGACGCCGTACGCCCCCCCTACTTCACTGGCTATAAATCCATATCTTTTCTGGGGGCCTATATTCACCCCCAGGATCTGTGGATAATTGGCACCACGCTGGTGGTTGTGGTTCTGCTCCACCTCTTTCTCTCCTATACCATGGTTGGTAAGGCCTTAAAGGCATGTGCTATAAGTCCGGTTGCTGCCGGCATGGTGGGTATCAATCCGAGGGCAATGGCACTAATAGCCTTCGCCCTGGCGGCAGCTATCGGCGGTATTGGAGGGGTAGTTATGGCTCCTTCGATAGGAATAGACTTCAATGATGGGTTTAAGCTGGGGCTCATGGGTTTTGTGGCGGCATCCATCGGTGGCTTCAAGAGCCCGATTGCAACGGTTATCGGGGGTTTAACCCTGGGAATCGTAGTGTCACTGGCTGTGGGGGTAGACTGGGGCCCCTTCACCTCGGCCTATAAGGACGCCATTGCCATGATGGTCCTGTTGTTGATATTGCTCATCCGGTCAGGCAGGCTGGCAGCGGAAGAGAGAGAGAGCTGATGTTAGCAAGATTGAAGGGTAAGTGGACTTACTTCGTGATTGCTGCGCTGCTGCTGTTCCTGATATTGATACCCTTCAACTGGTCTCTAGGTCAGTACACTGTCCTTATGATCTTTATCGGCCTCTTTACCATGGTCACTGTGGGACTGTGCCTCCTGCTGGGCTATACCGGGCAGGTATCTCTGGGACAGGCCACTTTTTACGGCACTGGCGCCTATATCTCCGCCGTCCTGAGTAAGATCTGCGGCGTCAATCCCTGGCTGGCAATGCTGATTGCCGCAGTGGCTACCGGCGCCTTCGCCTATGTAATCGGCTACCCCATTTTCAGGCTCAGAGGCAACTATCTGGCCGTGGCCACCCTTGCTCTGGGCGTAATAGTATACATCCTATTAAGGCAACTGGGCCCCGGCGGCCCGGACGGTATGGCAGGCATTCCCTACCTGTCCATCGGCGGGTTTGTCTTCGATACTTCCTTCAAACGATATTTCCTGGTCTGGTTCTTCTGTCTCGCCGTCCTGCTCATCTCACAGAACATCGTCCGATCGCGGACGGGCAGGGCGCTTAGAGCTATTCATGGCAGTGAGGCTGCCGCCGAATCGATAGGCATCAATGTAGACCAGTTCAAGGTAAAGATCTTCGTACTGAGCGCTGTCTATGCCTCTCTGGCCGGCAGCCTCTTGGCCCACCAGATGAGCCACATCAGCCCCGGTTCTTTTAGCCCTCTCGTCTCAATTATTATAGTCGTGATGGCGGTGATAGGGGGGCTAGCCAGCGTCTGGGGCGCTATCTTCGGGGCCGCCACTGTATCTATATTAAAGTATGAACTGCTGCTCGGCTTCGGTGAGTGGGACATTGTTATCTACGGACTGATATTAATGTTAGTGATGATTTTCATGCCTGAAGGCTTGTTTGTCAGGCTTAGGGAACTTTACGGGCGATGGCGATTCAGGTATGCACAGAGAGGGGCGGAAACTTGAGCGAACCCATATTGGAGACTAAGAGTCTGAGCAAGGCCTTCGGCGGCCTGGTAGCTCTGGACAAAGTGGACCTGGCGATAGAGGCGGGTAAAATAACTGCCATTATTGGCCCCAACGGGGCGGGGAAGACCACTCTCTTCAACGTTATTACAGGCATCTACCCGGCCAGCGATGGCGAGGTATTGTTTCAAGGCACGCCGCTTAAGGACACTCCGCCTCACAAAAGGGCAGCGCTGGGCATCGCACGCACCTTTCAAAATGTTCTCCTCTTCGGGAACATGACTGTCCTGGAAAACATTATGACAGGTCAGCATCCCCGCAGCCGCTATGGCTTTATAGGGGCTGCCCTGCGCCTGCCCAAGGCTCACCGTGAGGAGGAGACCATCTCCCTGAACGCCATGAAATACCTCAACATGGTGGGGTTAGGGACGCACGCTGAGCAGAATGCTCTCAGCCTACCTTTGGGCCAACAGAAACTGCTGGCTATAGCCCGAGCCCTGGCCACCGAGCCCCAGCTTCTTCTACTCGATGAGCCTGGAGCTGGGTTGAACAAGCTGGAGAAGCAGGAGTTGAGCGATCTCATCCGCCGCATTCGGGAAAACAGAATCAGCGTCATACTGGTAGAGCATGACATGCCGCTGGTGATGGGCCTTGCCGAATGGGTTATCGTACTGGACAGTGGCCAGAAGATAGCCGAGGGCACCGCTGCTCAAATTCAGAAGGATCAGAGGGTCATCGCTGCTTACCTTGGCGAGGAGGTGGAATAGTGCTGAGGGTTGAAAATGCGTCTGTAGCGTACGGCCGGATTATGGGGCTCCGGGAGGTTTCCCTGGTCGTAAACGATGGTGAGATCGTAACCATCATCGGGGCTAATGGGGCCGGCAAGACCAGCCTACTGAATGCTATTTCGGGAGTGGTGCCGCTGAAGAGCGGCAGCATCTGGCTGGACGACCGCCAGATTTCCAGACTTTCCTCTCACAAAATGGTAAGGCTCGGCGTAGCCTATATTCCCGAAGGGAGGCAAATCTTTGGCGCCATGTCGGTAAAGGACAACCTGACTATGGGTGCCTACTCCGAGTGCGCCCGTAACCTACTTAGCACTATAGGGTATATCGGATGGTTCCTGCGCCGCTCTACCGTTCAGTCGAACTTAGAGACGGTATTCGGGCTTTTCCCTATACTTAGAGAACGGCGGAATCAGCGGGCAGGCAGCCTCAGCGGGGGGGAGCAACAGATGCTAGCTATCGGTCGTGCGCTGATGTCCTCACCCCGAATGCTTCTGCTCGATGAACCCTCTCTGGGACTGGCACCTACTTTGGTGAAGGAGATCCTGAAGCTTATAGTCAGACTGAGAGATGAGGGGCTCACCATACTCCTTGTCGAACAGGATGCTACTGCCGCGCTCAAGATTGCCGATCGAGGATATGTTATGGAAAGAGGGCGAATTAGCATCGAGGGCACCGCTAAGGAGCTTTTGGGTGATGACAGGGTGAGACAAGCATATTTGGGTAAAAGTGTAGCCTAGGCTGTTATGAGCGTGGTAAAATGAGAAGATGAGGCATGATATACTGTGAAACAGCTTCTGTCAGGTAACGAAGCCATAGCCCTGGGTGCTTATCACGCCGGCGTGGTTGTAGCAACAGCCTATCCCGGAACGCCGAGCACCGAGATACTGGAAAACATCGCTCGCATGAACGGGGTATATGCTGAGTGGTCAACCAATGAAAAGGTTGCCCTTGAGGTAGGGATGGGGGCAGCCTACAGCGGTGTCCGAGCCCTGGTATCCATGAAGCACGTCGGTCTCAATGTGGCAGCTGATCCCTTGTTCGCAGTTTCTACCACGGGTATAGTCGGCGGGCTGGTAATAGTCTCCTGCGATGACCCAGGAGAACATAGCTCGCAGGGTGAGCAGGACAACCGTCACTTCGCCAG
>SOIC01000206.1 GCA_004377275.1 Dehalococcoidia bacterium | reverse complement strand
AGGCCGCAGCTCGCCCTGCTTGTTATACAGCCATCGCCTCAGGCTCGGAAATTGAGCCGTCAGGTTATGCAGGCATTCCATAGGGCTGTATCCCGTCACCTCCAATAGTTCTTGCTCATTAGTGAACTGGCGCAGAATCAAGGGGATCTTCACCTTGACGCTAATTTTTGCTGCTCCTTTACCTTTAATGTCGCATAAGCGAAAATAATAACTTTCATAACCTATCACTACCGCAGACACCACAGTCGGGACTCCTGATCAGATCAAGAAAAGTAAACTCCATCGTTTCACCATTGAAATATAGCATCTTGCCGGTGAGCAAATCCCCAAAGCCAGCAAGCAGTTTAATTGTTTCCGTAACCTGCAGGATAGCTACCAAAGCGGGAGTTACGCCGAAAACAGGAAATGCCCCCCCTTCTCCTAGGCTCTGCGGGAAAATGCAGGCAAAACAGGGAGTCTTTCCGGGGATAATAGTGGTAATCTCTCCAAGCAGCCCATTAATCCCGGCATGGATAAAGGGTATTCCTTCCCCCACACAGGCTGAGTTTAGGATAAACCTGGTCTCGAAATTGTCCATCCCATCTATTACCGTATGTGCTCCTTTGATGATGTCTCTTGCATTATCTTCGGTGATCCTTTCAAAGACAGGGGTGACCTCTATCGAGGGGTTTAATCTGGTGAGCTTTTGCGTCGCCGAGAGTGGCTTTTGCTCCCCGATATCCTGATCCCAATGAAGGATCTGCCGGTTTAAGTTACCGAGCTCCACAAAGTCGCAGTCCACTATAGTAATGTGCCCGATGCCGGCGCAGGCTAAATATACGGACGCAGCGGATCCCAATCCCCCCAGTCCAGCCACCAACACATGAGACTGCTTAAGCTTCTTCTGCCCCTCCTCACCGAAGCTTGGGTATAGTATCTGCCGTCCATATCTGACAAGGTCGCTTTCAGTCAGCATGTTCAGCCCTCCACCACGTCGCCGGTGACAGGGTCGACCCTCACCCCTTTGGCGGTCACCCAGGCGATCCCCTGCTCGATATCTTTTTCTTCCCCTTCCAGTTCCAGTACCACCCAGCCCTTGTCCTCGGATACATCGGCGCGGCGGATGTTGGTTGCCACCTTGAACTGAACACCAAGGTTGTAGATAATAGCTTCACCGATCAGCTCCTGGGGAAAGGTAAACATTACTCGTCGCTTTACCATCTCATCCTCCAATCCCGTATTCGGTAAAACAGCCAAAATTTACTGCTCTCAAACCACGACCCGTTCACCGAGCACCTCCTTAAAGGACTCCAGAGTGGGTTTGATGACGAGGGGCCGAACAACATCTGATACCGCTTCCTGGGTCTTAAGTCCAGCTCCGGTGATAAAGGCTACCGTTAACTCGCCTTTCTTGATCGCTCCTGAAGCCACCAGCTTCTTCAGCCCCGCCACCACCACGCCACCCGCTGTCTCGGCAAAGATGCCTTCGGTTTGAGCCAGGAGCTTCATCCCAGCGACGAGTTCCTCATCGGTAACAGCGCAGGCGGCACCCCCCGACTGCCGGGCAACTCTTAATGCATAATAGCCATCAGCGGGGTTTCCAATAGCTATGGACTTGGCAACGGTATTTGGCTTTACCGGGTGTACATGAAGAGAGCCTGCTTCAAAGGCATTGACAATAGGCGAGGAGCCAGCAGCCTGGGTGACATACATATGAGTATTGACCGGTTCGATCAAGCCCAGCATAGAGAATTCATCCAGGCCCTTCCATATCCTGGTAAATAGGAGACCCGAAGCGGCGGGAGCCACCACGCACTCCGGAGCACGCCACCCTAGCTGCTCCGCCACCTCATACCCCAGGGTCTTGCTTCCCTCGGCGTAGTAGGGGCGGAGGTTGATATTAATGAAACCCCAGTTATAGCTTTCCGCCACCTTGGTGCAGAGGCGGTTGACATCGTCATAGCTCCCCTCAACAGCTATCAAAACCGGGTCATAGATTGCTATCCCCACCAGCTTGCCCTGCTCCACATCAGAGGCAACGAAAACATAGGACTTCATATTTGCCTGAGCGGCATGAGCAGCCACGCTGGCGGCGAGGTTGCCTGTTGAGGCGCAGGCTACAGTGTCAAATCCAAACTCCCGCGCCTTGGTGATCGCCACCGAGACCACCCGATCCTTAAAAGAGTATGTTGGATTCAGGCAATCATTCTTGATGTAGAGCTGCTCCAGTCCCAACTCCCGCCCCAGGTTATCGGCTTTGACCAGAGGGGTAAATCCGGTGCCGATATCCACCACCTCGCTTTCCACCGGCAGCAGGTCACGATAGCGCCACATGCTCGCTGGCCCGCTTGAGAGATTCTCCCGACTCACGGCTTTGGCCATGGACTTGTAATCGTAGATTACCTCCAGCGGGCTGAAGCAGAAATCGCACAAATTGATAGGCTCCGGTGGATACTCCCGCCCGCACTTTCGGCAGCTCAATGCTCTAACGTAGGACACTTATCTTCGCTCCCTATTTAGAACCTGTATCTAGGATTCCAATGCCTGCGCTAAATCCTCAATTAAATCATCAACGTTCTCTAAGCCCACAGATAGTCTAATTAGACTATCTGTAATTCCTACGCCTCTCCTCACATCTTCCGGCATCGAGGCATGGCTCATGGTGGCCGGGTGCTCCACCAGGGAGTCGACACCGCCAAGGGACTCTGCCAGGGAGAAGATGGTGACACTTCTCAGAAATGAATTGACAGCCTCAATCCCACCCTCTATTTCGAAGGAGACCACGCTGCCAAATCCCCCCATCTGCCTCATCGCAATCTCATGCCCCGGGTGTGATTTGAGCCCGGGATAAAAGACCTTCTCCACCTTGGGGTGTTTTTCCAGATAAGCTGCAACCTGAGCCGCATTCTCCTCCTGCCGCATCATCCTCACCGGCAGCGTCTTGATTCCCCTCAGCACCAGCCAACAATCGAAGGGGGAGGCGCAGGTCCCCAGCGCATTTAGCAGAAACTGAACCCTTTCGGTTAATTCATCGGTGTTGGTTACCACCGCCCCGCCAACAACATCGCAGTGCCCGTTAAGGTACTTAGTTGTGGAATGAACCACCAGATCGACGCCGTACTCGATGGGCCTCAGGAAATAGGGGGTAGGAAAGGTATTATCCGCCACTGTCATTAGATTATGTCTTCTGGCAATATCAACCACCATCTCAATATCAATGATGTTCAGTAACGGGTTGGAGGGGGTTTCTATCCATATCATCCTGGTATTGGGCCTTATCGCCTCCTCGATCCTTTTCCCATCGTCCATTCTTAAGAAGGTGAACTCCAGCCCAAAGTCTTTCATTACCTCTTCAAAGAGTCTATAAGTGCCCCCATAGATGTCATCCCCTGAAATCACGTGGTCGCCTGCCTTTAGAAGGTGCATGACGGTCGTCTCCGCAGCCATCCCGGTGGCAAAAGCGAAGCCAGCCTTCCCTCCCTCAAGTTCAGCAATACAATTTTCCAGTGCCTTCCTGGTGGGATTTGCCGTTCGCGAGTAGTCATAGCCCCTTGTTACCCCCACATCTTCGAATACAAAGGTCGATGTCTGGTAGATCGGTGTCGCCAGGGCGCCGGTGGTAGGGTCCGGCTGCCTCCCGGAGTGGATGGCCAGTGTTTCAAATCTCATTTCATTTCCCCCCAGTATCTGCCTAAAACCTCATCAGCAGGAAGTCAAGTCCAGGGAATGTAAGAACACGGGGTTAACGAGGACCAGCAGATAGACAGTCCGTTGGCAGAACAGTGCTTATTATATCCTGCGACGCAGCACCAGTCCAGTTCCGCCAAGGGCAGCCGCCGTGAC
>SOIC01000047.1 GCA_004377275.1 Dehalococcoidia bacterium | reverse complement strand
CGCGATACATCCTCTTGGCACCACCACCCCGATGGCGTACTGTGATCCGCCCCTGATTGCTTCTCCCCGCCTTCTTCTTAAGGGGCCGAAGGAGTGATTTCTCCGGCTTGGTCTTAGTGATTTCCTCAAAGGAGGCGCCGGTCATCCCCCTGCGCCCTGGCGATGTCGGTTTATATACCTTAAGAGGCACTTCTTTGACCCTTCCTCAGCTCATTTTTTGACTCAACTGTCCACGTCATCTCCATCACTCAACCCAAGAAATTAGGATGAATAACTCCTCATAATCCCTCAAAGAATTCTATCTTTTGCCCCGGCTTGAGGGTGACCACCGCCTTCTTCCAGGGGGAGGTCTGACCCCGTCTTCTGCCCGGGCCACGCCACTTAGGGGGCATGGTTAGCACATTCACCCGCGCCACCTCAACCTGAAACGCCAATTCCACAGCCTGCTTGATCTGCTGCTTATTTGCACCCAGCGCCACCTCGAAGGTGTACTTATCCCGCCTCTGAAGGCCTGTGCTTTTCTCTGATATTATGGGGCGGCGTAATATTTCCAGTAGCTGCATTTTTCGTCTTTTCGTCCTTTTCGCTCGGCTCTAAATAGAACCTAGGTAACTCGATTGATTTCCCGCTAACTATCTATCCTCTTCTTATACCTGGGTCTCTACCATCTTCCTCGGCTGCGGCGTCCCCATCTCTTCCACCCGCCGCACCGCTGCCACGGTGAGCATCAATATCCGGTGAGAGAGGAGATCGCCGACATTTATCAGGTTGGCAGGCAATGTCTTCGTCCTCTCCAGGTTTCGCGCCGATTTATAAGCATTGGGATCAGCCCCGGCGGTAACAATAAGCACCGAGGAGCCCACTCCCAATGCTGCCAGGATGCGAGCCATCTCCTTTGTCTTCGGCTCGTTTAAAGCGATCTCATCCACCACGACCATTTCACCCTGGGCCACCTTTGCCGAGAGGACACACCTCAGTGCCAGGCTGCGCATCTTCCTGGGCATCGCCTGACGATAGCTCCTGGGGTGAGGACCGAAGGCCACACCGCCACCCCGCAACAGCGGTGAGCTTGCACTCCCCCGCCTTGCCCGTCCCGTTCCCTTCTGACGGAAGGGTTTACGCCCCCCACCGGAAACCTGTGCCCGGGTCTTGGTGCTCGCCGTGCCCTGACGGGCATTAGCCAGCTGCCTCACCAAGGCCTGATGCACCACCGCCTGGTTCGGGGGCACCCCAAAAATCTCATCCTTCAGTGCTATGTGGTCGACAACCTCTCCTTGTATATTATGAACAGGAACCTTTACCACTTCAATTCTCCTCTGGGGGAACATCGGATAGCCTGCCATCCATCAAATAGAACACCCTTTCCGCGTTTTCGGCGATGCGGCTATCGTGGGTCACAATAATAAAGGTTTTTCCACGCTCCTTGTTTAGCCGCTGCATCAGATCAATGATCTCAGCACCAGTCTTAGTATCCAGATTGCCAGTGGGCTCATCTGCAAGGATAACGCCAGGATTTAGTATCAGGGCGCGGGCGATGGCCACCCGCTGCTGCTCGCCACCGGAGAGCTCCCCCGGCTTGTGATGCATGCGATCCTTAAGGCCAACCAGCTCCAACAGCCTCTCCCCCCTTCTCTTATACCGTTTATTCTCTCTCATCGGCAACACCGGTATGAGCACGTTTTGCAGTGCGTTCAGGGTTGGCACAAGGTAATAGGTCTGGAAAATGAAGCCCAGTTTCTCGCGGCGGATTTTGTAAAGCCTCCGCTCCGGGACCTTGCTTGTTTCCACACCGTCAATAAACACCCGTCCCCTGGTAGGGCGATCCAGTGCACCAATCATGTTGAGGAGGGTGGTCTTGCCGCTTCCCGATGGTCCTAACACAGCAATTAACTCCCCTTTCCGCACCCTGATGTTCGCCCCTTTGAGCGCCGACACCCTGGTGGCCCCCCTACCATAGATTTTAGTTAGCTCCTGGGTAACTATAATGCTTTCCCCTTGATCCTCAGGCCCAGTTTTATGCTCACTCATGTCACTCACCTATAAAGCTCTCAGGCTTTCTATGGGGCTTACCCGCGCTGCCCGTATTGCCGGGTAGATTCCCCCCACCACCCCCGCAAATATCCCGAATATACCTATTATAGCCACCAGCCTCCACGTAACAACAGCGATGTCCATTCTAACGTAGGAATCGATGCCCTGCCCCCCCCCATATCCAATGGCCAGCCCGACAGCAGCGCCTAGCAGGCCAATGGTGATCGATTGAACCACCACCGAGCTGATGATATTCCTGTTGGACCAGCCGGACGCCTTGAG
Source organism: Dehalococcoidia bacterium (assembly GCA_004377275.1). Lineage (GTDB taxonomy): Bacteria > Chloroflexota > Dehalococcoidia > E44-bin15 > E44-bin15 > E29-bin15. The sequence continues at coordinate 1,531 of SOIC01000047.1, read as the reverse complement.
GATGCCGAACTCCTTTGTCCTCTCGATCACCGAGATAAGCATAACGATGAATATGGAGACCCCGCCAGCTATCGCTGCAACCAGAGAAATGATCCACAGGAAGCTCTCGAAGGTACCCATCATTTCCATGAAGCTCTCCAGTATTTCTTTAGCCACAGTGGTGCTGACCGGAACGTCCCTATTCTCAAACATCGCCTCTATTTCTTCTGCGACACCGCTTACATAATCTATACTGGTAGCCTCGACGCCGATGAAGTTTACCTCATCCGCGGCGATGGTAGGAGTCAGGCTCCTCGCAGTATCTATGTCGGTATAGATGCTAAAATCGTAAAAGGTGTTACCGGTCTCTAATATGCCTACCACTGTGAGAGTGATAGTGGCGTCACCGCTACCTAATACAATCATCTCCATGGTACCACCGACTTTGGCGTAGTCCCCTCCCCTGGCAGCAAAGGCAGCCAAGGTGCCGATGATGATCTCATTCTTGCTGGCTGTGGTTAAGGGTTCGCCCTTAATAATATTGCCCGGCCAGGCTGGGTCGTCCTCCTCGATCTCACGCTCCAAATCCACACCGCTCAAAAGTATGCCCATAGGGTCCCCGAAGTCGTAATACTCAGTGGGGACGAATACCGATATCTGCGGGCTCACTCTGTCCACGTTTTCTATCATCTCTATCTCATCTGCATATGAAATCGGTAAGCCTATGGGGCTGGGCATCATAAACCCCAAGGGTGCTGCCTTGGGGTAAACAGCGATACTCCCTGCCATCTCGTCCATCATCTCGTTCATTTGCTTGTTCATGCCCTCGGAGATGCTGAGCAACACCGTCATCAGGGCAATGCCCAAGGCAGTCCCCAGGATGGCGAAAATGGCGATCCCCTTTCTTCTGAAGGCGTTAGAAACAGCGAATCTAAACAATATTTTCCCCTTGGCCAATCGATTTCCTGATGGTAACCAACCCGTTTCTGGCGCCGGGCACCGCCCCGCGAACCAAGAGCAGGTTTCGCTCCGCATCCGCCTCAATCACCTTGAGGTGACTCACTGTCACCCGCTCATTCCCCATATGACCCGCCATCTTCATCCCCTTTAACACCCTACCGGGGGTGGTGGTTGCCCCTATGGAGCCCGGGGCGCGATGTCGGTCGGATTGACCATGTGTCTTGGGGCCTCCAGCGAAGTGATGGCGCTTCACCACACCAGCAAAGCCCTTCCCCTTGGAGATTCCAGTGATATCGACCAGATCGCCAGGCTTGAAGATGCTGACATCCACTACCTGCCCTACCTCGATCGAGGCTATATCCGCTGCCGCAAACTCCCTGAGGTGCTTAAACATGCCCAACTTCTTGAGATGCCCCTTCTCCGGGGAGTTGAGTCGCTTCGCCTCGCCAAAGCCAAGCTGAATGGCATCGTAGCCCTCCTTTTCCGCCCGTTTAACCTGGGTCACGAAGCAAGGGCCGGCGGCGATGGCGGTAACCTGAGCCACCGTTCTATCCTCCCCAAAAACCTGGGTCATCCCGATCTTTCGCCCGAT
>SOIC01000188.1 GCA_004377275.1 Dehalococcoidia bacterium | reverse complement strand
GGAGGGATCGCATAGTGGTCTAGTGCGGCCGCCTGCTAAGCGGTTACCCTGCGAAATCGGGGTCGTGGGTTCGAATCCCACTCCCTCCGCCACAGAGGTTTATGATGTACCCCTGGAATGAGGGGTATATTATTATGGGAGCCCCCGATGCCTCACTATCACATCTGGACCATCGGCTGTCAAATGAATAAGGCTGACTCGGAGCGCATTGCCGGCTATTTGGAGCAAATGGGCTACCAGCCTAGCCCGAAGGCTGAGGAGGCGGAAATCATTGTGCTTAATAGCTGCGTGGTGCGCCAGAGCGCCGAGGATCGCGTCATCAACAGGCTCAACTCCCTCAAATCATTAAAGAGCGGCAAAATCCTCGCCCTCACCGGCTGCATCGTGGACTCAAGGGTCGATGGCCTCAGGCATCGCTTTCCTCATGTGGACCTCTTTTTCGCACCGCAGGCTTTTTTCGAACTGGTCCGATTCCTTGAAGATCGGGGGCTGGCTCCTAAGGGATTGGATTCAGGCTTGGTTACCCTCAGGCCCAAGCCCAGCGCCTTTGTGACCATCATTCAGGGCTGCAACAACTTCTGCTCCTATTGCATCGTGCCCTATCGAAGGGGGAGGGAGCGGAGCCGCCCCGTGGCGGAGGTCGTCTGTGAGGTTGAAGAGCTGGCGAGGCGCGGTGTAAAAGAGGTCATTCTACTGGGGCAGAATGTCGACTCTTATGGTCATGACCTGCCTGAAATGCACACACTTGCCGACCTCTTGGTGGAGCTGAACCAGATCGATGGTTTAGTTCGGATACGCTTTCTCACCTCCCACCCCAAGGATATGAGCCAGCGGCTTATCGAAGCGATGGCCCAGCTCGAGAAGGTCTGCGAGCACCTGAGCCTACCCCTTCAGGCGGGGGACGATGATATTTTACGGGCGATGCGGCGGGGCTACACCGTCCAGCAGTATCGCCAGCTCGTCGGCCGTATCCGCCACGCCCTTCCCTACCTCGCCATGAGCAGCGATGTCATCGTGGGCTTCCCCGGGGAGAGCGAGGGGCAGTTTGGTAAAACCTACGATTTGCTGAGGGAGCTCAGGTTCGACACCGTTCATGTCGCCTGCTACTCGCCGCGACCGGGGACCATCGCCGCGCGGAAGCTTCGCGACGAGGTTCCTGCTGAGGAGAAGATACGCCGCAGAAAGAAGATTGAAATGCTTCAGGAGGGCATCGCCACCGAGATCAATAGAAAGCTTCTGTCTCAAACAGTTGAAGTCTTGGTTGAAGGGCGGAAAAAGGGGAAGTGGTGGGGGCGCACCAGGACGGATAAGCTCGTTTTCTTTGAGGATGAGGCTGACCGCATGGGACAACTCGTTGAGGTGAAGCTCGAAAAAACCAGCCCCTGGTCACTTCAGGGAGGGTTGGCAAGATAATTACACAGATAGAGGAAAACCGGGGTGGAATGGCTCGAGCTTCTGCAGAAGATCGAAAAGCTCAAAAGTCGCTCAATGCGGTGATTGTGGCCCCGAGGAGGGGATCATTCATCGCATGCGCCGGGATAATCCGTAAAAGGCCTTCTGCCTGCTCACTACGGGGCTGCTCTGTCCTGATATTAGGAAGACCACGCTGGATAGCGTTGTAAGGACTATGGAGCAGCGGCGAAATGTGGTGAAGGTTCGTGAGGAAGTGAGGGTCAAGGCGGAGCTTGCCCTCGACCGCATGCTTGAGGTAAGCTAGGGAGGGCTTTAGGATGGACCAGTACGATTACATCATCGTAGGCAGCGGAATCGCTGGGCTATACACTGCGCTGCTGGCGCAGGGGCAGGGGAGCGTGCTCATCCTGACCAAGGGCGGCATCGGTGAATGCAGTAGCAGGCATGCTCAGGGGGGCATTGCCGCCGCCATCGGGATAGGCGATTCCCCCCAGATCCATTATGAGGACACTATCGCTGCCGGGGCTGGCCTGTGCGATCTCGACGCGGTGCGTATCCTCGTCGATGAAGCCCCTGACCGTATCACCGACCTGATCAATTTCGGGGTTCACTTCGACACTGTGGATGGCGAAGTCGCCCTCGCCAGAGAGGCGGCCCACAGCGTACCCCGCATCCTGCATGCAGGCGGCGATGCCACCGGCGAGCATATCGAGATTACACTGAGCCGTCTGGCGATGCTGGCCAAGGTCGTCATCCTGGAATACTGCCTGGCTACTGAGATTATCGTTGATGATGGTGTGGTTCGGGGGGTGAGGGCCCTGGATAGCCGCACCGGTACCGTGGAGGAATTCCGCTCCAGAGCCGTGATCCTGGCAACCGGCGGTGGGGGTCGGCTATTCAACTTCACCACTAACCCCGATATCGCTACCGCTGACGGCGTCGCCCTCGCCTACGATGCCGGTGCAGAGATCACCGATATGGAGTTCTTTCAGTTCCATCCCACGGCGCTGCGCCTCCCAGGAGTGACCCCGTTCCTTATCTCCGAGGCGGTGAGGGGTGAGGGGGGCATCCTGCGCAATGCCGATGGTCGCCAGTTCATGTACGATTACGCCCCTGAGGGAGAGCTTGCGCCCCGTGATGTTGTAGCGCGCGGCATACTTGCCGAGATGAAAAAGACGGGGAGCGACCGCGTATTCCTCGATGTTACCCATCTGCCCCCTCGTCGGGTCACCACCCGTTTTCCCCATATCTATCGCTTTTGCCTGGTCAACGGCCTCGACATTACCGAATCCCCCATCCCGGTAGCGCCAGCCGCCCACTACATGATGGGCGGTGTGAAGACGAATGCCTGGGGGGAGACCAGCATCGAGGGACTCTTCGCTTGCGGGGAGACGGCATCCACCGGGGTGCACGGCGCCAACAGGCTGGCCTCCAATTCACTCCTTGAAGTGGTGGTTTTTGCCAAGCGTATCCTTGAAGGAAAGAAGGAGGGAGTTAAGCCCCCTGATGCCAGCGAGCGGGAACACTTTTCCCTGAGCGAGCAAGAGGGGCAAAATGCCTTAGAGAATGTTCCTCGCCTCAGCCTTTTAGCGCTTCAGTCTCTCATGTGGGACAAGGTGGGTATCGTGCGCTCCGGTGAGGATCTGGCGGAGGCGGCATCCATCCTCGCCTCGTGGCAAAAGGCGGTGGACAAGCCCTCCGACCGTCCCTTCCATGAGTTTGCCAACCTGATTCTAGCGGGGCGGCTGATGGCGGAGGCGGCGCTTATTCGAAAAGAGAGCCGCGGTGCTCACTTCCGCTCCGACTTCCCCCAGCCCTCGCCCGACTGGCTCAAGCATATCATCTTCAGGAAGCCGGATTGATGCATATAATAGTTGGAACTATAGTCTAATCAAGCGGGGTTTGATTAGGCGAACCCAGAGTTCAATTACATAGCTGTTAGCCAAAATTCGCTATCCCTTACTTTCTCTATATGGGGATGGCAAGAAGGGGGTGATGCCTGTGCCAAACTAAAGCTGGCTTCTTCGCCTGCGGGCAGCGTGGGGGCTGGTTCAACTTTAACGGCCCGATAGATTTGATAAAAAGGAGGGTATGGTGAAAGTAATACAGCGCGGTGTCATGAAAATCGTCCCTGGCAAGATGGCAGAGGCGATGGAGCTTCAAGCAAAGCACATGGCTATCGTGGGTCGCCATGGAATGCCGCTCACTACCATGAGGAGCTACCGCCCCCTTTTTGGAGGCGAGTATATGCATACTCTCATTTTTGAGGTGGAGTGGGATAGCCTTGCCGCAATGGAGGACCTTTTTGACAAGATGATGGCAGATCCAGAGATGCAGGCGCTCATGCCGAAGTGGGACGCAGTCCTTGAGAGCCACGTAGTTGAATTGAACGTGCCAATGCCATAGGAGCAGATCAAAGGTGTGTCAGTCCTGATGCTAGCTGCTAACCTTGATAAGGCGAGGGGCGGGCGAACTCTG
>SOIC01000059.1 GCA_004377275.1 Dehalococcoidia bacterium | reverse complement strand
AGTAATCGGCGATTCCACCGAGTCTCCTTAGCGCCTCATCGTTATCTTTGGCAATGGGTTCCTCACTGAGGTTGCCGCTGGTCATGATCAACGGGATGGCGCTCTCCCTTAATAGAAGGTGGTGCAGCGGAGTATAGGGGAGCATGATGCCGAGGTACCTCAGATTCGGAGCAACTGACGGGGAGACATTGGATGAGCTATGCTTCCAACTCAGGAGAACGATGGGGCATTCAGCGGATTTAAGCAGCTTTCGTTCCTGGGGCGATACCAGGCAGTGCCTTTCAATATCCTCCAGGGTGGCTACCATAACGGCAAAGGGTTTGGAGAGGCGCCTTTTTCTGCTTCTTAAGAGGTTTATCGCTTCCTCATTGGTTGCGTCGCAGGCAAGCTGGAATCCGCCCAGGCCGCGGAGTGCTAGGATTCTCCCCGCTTTGAGGAGCTCGCCGGCTGCCTCAATAGCATCATCGCATGCCACCGGGTTCCCGCTGCTGTCAACCAGCGCTAAGCTGGGGCCACACTGGGGGCAGGCATTGGGCTGGGCATGAAACCTGCGGTCCAGGGGATCGTCGTATTCCTGCTGACACTGGGGGCACATCTGGAAGTTACGCATGGTGGTCTTAGGGCGGTCATAGGGGATATCCTCGATGATGGTAAATCGTGGACCACAATTGGTGCAGTTAGTAAAGGGATAGCGGAAGCGGCGGTCGGTGAGGCAGAAAATTTCGCTTTGGCAATCCTCACAGGTGGCGATATCCGGCGAGACTAGCTGGTATTTCCCCTCCTGACTCAGGCTTTTACAGATTTCGAACTCGGTATGACCACTCGGGGGATAGAAAGTGATGGCGACGTTTTCGATTCGGGCCAGAGGAGGGGCTTTCGCTTCAAGGTCGGTGAGAAAATTCTTTACGCTCTTCTTGTCCCCTTCCACCTCAATCTCGACATTTCCCGATGTGTTGCGCACCCAGCCCTTCAAATTGTGCTCCTGAGCCAGCCGGTAGACAAAGGGTCTGAAGCCAACCCCCTGCACCACCCCTCGCACGCTTATCCTCGCCGCTTTTCCCGCTTTAATGAGCACCACTGGTGCTGCCCCCATGAATTTGTTGCTAGGGCACTATCTTGCCCGGTCGTGCGACCGCTTGGTGATCCTTGGGAGGCTGGATTGCCTCTAAATCCTGTAGTCTCCCCAGTTTCTCGAGGCGCTCGATAATCAGCGCCCAGGCGCAGTCCTTATTCGGGTCGATCTCGCATTTGCCATTTTGCGAACCGCCGCAGGGACCGTTGAGCAGGCTTTTGGCACATCTGGAAACCGGGCAAATGCCTCCGGTTAGGCCCAGAACGCAGTCACCACAGGCGGCACACCTTTCTTCCAGAGTACCCGCCTCGCGCTCCTCCGACCCTATAAATACGGTATTTTGCGCCGGAAAGACGGGAAGCTCGGGGTAAAGTATGGCGATAGTTTGCGGCCCCAGGCCGCAGGCCAGCGTGAGCACTGCCTCCACATCATCGTCTATCATGTCCTTAAGCGCAACCGCGGTCAAGTGGGAATCGCATTGCTTCACCAGCGTGTTCACTTTAAACTCGAACTCCTTATTTCGCAGCTTGCCGCCAAGATCGAGCAATTGGCTCAAGGTCCCCGCCTCTCTTATGCCTCGCGGCGGCTGGGTGCAGCCATCACAACCAACGATCAGGATATTTTTATAGGGGGAGACAAAATCCAGGATCTCATCCAAAGGCTTCTGCGTCGTAACTATCATGCTGACTCCAGTGTACAAATATCGGCAATTTTTTCGCTGAACTGCGCTAGTTCCCTCTTAAACGCCTCCGGGTATCGTGGTGCTACGGTGCAGAAATTAAGCTGCTCACCACGGCCTATTTCACCCAGCCTTGTCTGGAGTGCCTCTACCGGGCGCTGGGTCTTCCCACCCGCCTTCTCCAGCTTGCAGTCATCTTCGGCGCAGGCTGCGATCAAAACGCCATCGACACCGGTATGGAAAGCCTCTACTATGTGAGTGGTATCAACCCTGGCGGCACAGGGCAGGTAGATATAGCGTGTGTGCTCGTTGAGCTCATCCTCCAGCGCAGGGAATACAGCCCACTGGCAGCAAAATACCAGGATCTTGGGCGGGGCCATTTCTGCTACAAGCTGGGAAATCAACATTGAAATGCGATCCTTCTCCCAATTCTCCAGGTCCAGGGCGAAGGCGGGGCACATCGAGACGCACAGGCCACAGCCGTGACAGGCGTCCATATCGATCTTAACGATCCCCGGGCTCACCAGCCTGGGCGCATCCCATGGGCAGTAAAAGACACAATTGCCGCAGCCGATGCACAGGTCTTCTTTCACCTGTACCTTCAGGCTATTCCGCTTCAGGGTTATCGCTTCTGTGCCGTAGCCGAGCTGCTCCAGCAACAGATTGAGTGCAGCGATTCGACGTCCCTCGACGGGGCTTCCCCGCTGATATCGGCAGTAATCCTCATCGCAGGCGAGGACATGGATTTTCTTTATTCCCGTAGTTATGGCTTTCAGGAATACTTCCACGGGAATACGCCCCACGCAGGGAACAGATAGCGGGATGAATTTTGTCACCCCGAATTGCCTCTCGATCCCGGCAAGGTCGGGGGCGCTTCCTTTACACATGATCACCAGTGTATCACTATCATATTTCTGCTTTGCCCGATCCAGATACCCGGTCAGGGAATCTAAGTCATAATAGATGGTGTCGATGACCTTAGAAGGACATGCTGAATAGCAGAGGCCACATACCTGGCACTTTTCTATTTCAAGGATGGCCTTGCCCGTTTCGGCATCCTTTTTTATTGCCTCATAGGGGCAAACGGAGTAGCAGATCGCGCATGTGCTACAAGATTCCTCCGTTACTTTGACAGCCACCATTTCTTCAGTGATTTGCTCGCTCAATTTACCTCCTCTCTCCTAATTATCGCTCATTGGTCACCAACTTTGGTGCCGCTAGGCGGGCCAAGCCCGGTGATTTTGTCGATAAACTCACTCATAGATTCTCTGCCTCCATAATTCTCTGGGCTAGGGCCGGTATTCTTTCTGCCACCTCTTTGGTGCATTCCTCGCCAAAGTTGGTATTATCCTTTATCTCGACAGCATATATGCTGACGGATCGGGGCATCTTGTATCCCAGTCCTTCCCCCAGTTTAAACGCGCTGGCTATATCCACGCCATGAGATGTGACGAGGTCCGAGGCCGGCGGCAAATCTTCCAGCTCCAGCTTGTATAGCTCCCCCGGTTTACCCCCTTCAGTCTTTACCGAATCGATGATGATGAGCTTATCGTAGCCGGCTATATCATCGAGGAGCCCGAGGGCGCCTGAACAGGCCTCGATCACTTCCAGTTCAGGATTTCTCTCCTTGATCCGCTGGGCGATCTTGAGACCTGCGCTATCGTCGGTTACGATCGGGTTTCCTATTCCTAAGATGAGCGTCTTCATCTTTTACCTTTGCCTTCTTGTATTGCCAATTGCCTGTTTCTAAGGTTTATCCTGGTTAAAAGATTCCAGGAATATCTGCGGAACGCTGGGGGCCTGGTCAACTGCCCAGGATTTAAGGCAACTAAAGGAGCAGAAACTATAGTGGGAAACCGCTCCTTGCCCCTTCCAGTGACAGACAGTTATCCAGTCCTGGAGCGCCTCGCAGGGTAGCGCTCCGGAAGGGCATTCCACCTCTTTACCACATGAATGACAGGAAAAGCGCCTTTTCTGGATCATGTCAAGCCGCTCATCCTGTCGAAGGCACTCGGCGTGTACCACGAGTCCATCATTAGACTGCGATCACTTCCTTTATCTCAGGTATCTGCTCTTTGAGCACCCGCTCGATCCCTTGGTGCAGGGTCTGGGTTGCCATCGGGCAGCCGCTGCAGGCGCCTGTCAGCTTTAATATAACCGTGTCATCGGTTACATCCACCAGCTCGACATCGCCGCCATCTGCCTGTAACGCCGGCCTTATCTCATCCAGAGCTGCTTCTACCTTCTCCCGCATGGAATACCTCCTTATATTGCTGCGCAGGTACTAGCGATGGTTAACCGCTATGTCCTATTTCAATGCCCCGGCTACAACCTCGGCCAGGTCCAACACCTGAACTCTATCTTCAACGTTTTTGTCTTTTAGCCCATCTTCAAACATGGTCATACAGTATGGGCAGCATGTACAGATGGTTTTTGGGTCTTGCTTCAAGGCTTCCTCTGTACGTGCCAAATGGATGCGTTTCCCAATGCTTTCTTCCATCCACATGCGCCCGCCTCCGGCACCACAGCAAAAGGACCCAGCGTGGTGATGTTCCATCTCAGTTGGGAGCTGGCCGGTAACTGCGGCGATGGCTTTGCGCTGGGGTTCATAGATCATATTATAACGTCCCAGGTAGCATGAATCATGAAGTACCATATTGCCCAGATCCCCGCTTCCGTTCAGCTCCAGGCCACCATGTTCAATTAGTTTACCGATTAACTCGGTGTGATGGGTGACTTCCAGTTCAACACCGTACTGACGGTAGTCGTTCTTCAGGGTGCTGTAACAGTGTGGACACAGGGTAATAATCTTTTTAATGCCCCTATCCTCAAACATCTTGATATTCTCTTTAGCCATACGGTCAAAGACGAATTCATTGCCTAGGCGGCGCAGGCTATCGCCACAGCACATTTCATCCTTGCCCAGGATACCCCAGGAAATGCCAGCTGCATCCAGAATCTTGGACACAGCCAGGGTTACCCGTCTGTTACGTGCATCAAAAGCGCCAGCACAGCCTACGAAAAACAAGTATTCGGTCTTGTCGGCCTCAAAAGGCTTGACACTGGTTTCAGCGGCCCACGCTATACGCTTCTCGGGAGCAATGCCCCAAGGATTACTACGCGCTTCTATATTCTCGAAGAAGTTGAGCAATTCCTGCGGGAACTTAGCCTTCATCTCCACCAGATTTCGGCGCATATCAACGATTCTGGGCACGTGCTCAATAAACACTGGGCACACTTCCATACAAGCGCCGCAGGTAGTGCACTCCCAGATAGCCTCCTCGGATACGGTGCCCTCCTCACTGTTGCCGATTAAGGGCAATACCGCTTCCTTCTTTTTAGCCAGTAGCGGTCCGTTTTTTAACAGGTTAACCTTAATATCGTGGATGATCAGCCGCGGGTTCAGTGGTTTGCCGGTGAAGGTAGTCGGACAATTATCCGAGCACCTGCCACACTCGGTGCAGGAATAGGAGTCGAATAAACCCTTCCAGCCGAATTGATCTACCTGGCCAACACCGAAGGTACTGCCTTTTGTGAACTCTTCGCGGGGTTGGGTGTTAACCTTTTCTAGGCTCTTGAAGAAGCAGTTGGGGATAGCGGTTAGGATATGCATGTGCTTACTATAAGGCAGGTAGTTCAGGAATAGAAGCAGCACTACAGCGTGAAGCCACCAGAAGAAGTTAGCAAGCCAACTAAGGCTATCTGCCGAAGCACCTGACATGAAAGCGGAAGCCGCAAAATTAGATATAGGCATGTATTGGGCAGCCTCTTCAATTCCCTGAGCGATCTCGCTGGCGTGTAGGCCGAAGAAGGCGATCATGAGGATAGCAATTAGTGTCAAAATAATAAAGGCGTCGCGGCTCCGCGCCTCTATGTTGGGGGGCGGAAAAGCCACACGGCGGATAATCGCAATACACACTGCCAATAGGGCAAGTGCCGACACTACATCGAAAATGAAGGCCAGGGTGTAGTACGCGCCATCTGGCAATCGTGAGAGGCTAATGTAATCCGGGAACAGGCCATTCAGCAGGAACTCGGTATTGGCGATCATTAAGATTAGGAAACACCAGAAAAGCATAAAGTGGTTTAAGCCGAAGCGTCGACTGACCACCCGCCGCTGACCAAAGGCAAAAAACAGCATATTCCAGGTACGCTTACCGACATCGTTGAAACGATTCTCCGCTTTGCCCAGGGTTACCAGGCGGAAACGCTGGAAACAGCTCCAGCTAAAAAGCGCCATGGCGGCCACAAAAACAGCTATGAATATCGCGATATTATACGACACCGATTACTCCTGTCAGTGCTCCTTTACATTGTACTAACAGATTTTTGGGCGCGTAATTCTTTAATACGATTGGTGATGGCCGGCACTACCTGTAAGACATCGCCCACAATCCCATAGGTAGCCACCTCAAAGATGGGCGCTTGCTTGTCGCGATTGATGGCGATGATCACATCCGAATCCTGCATGCCGACCAGGTGCTGAATGGCGCCGCTGATGCCACAGGCAATATAGATCTTGGGTCTGACCGTCTTGCCAGTTTGACCGACTTGACGTTCCACCGGCATCCAGCCGGCCTCTACGGCACCGCGTGAAGAACCTACCACCCCACCCAATTCATCAGCCAGTCTCTCCAACATGCTGAAATTCTCTTTGGCGTGCATGCCTCGTCCGCCGGAGACGATTACATCTGCTGCTGCTACGTCTACAGCTTCCGCCCCGTGTTTGCGGTCGTCGATTACCTCCAGCACTTTGACAGCTATATCCTCTTCCTTGATCGCTAGGGACTCGCTGATGATCTCGCCCTTGCGTGAAGTGTCCTTCTCTGGCATGGGCATCACGTGCGGCCGAACTGTGGCCATCTGCGGCCTAGTGCGCTCGGTCAGAATGGTAGCCATGATATTGCCGCCGAAGGCAGGACGGGTCTGCAACAGATATCTTTTGTCATCAATAGTCAGTCCAGTGCAATCTGCGGTCAATCCGGTTTTGAGTTCTGTAGCCACCGCGCCGGCCAGATCCCTTCCTAAGCCGGTGGCGCCCAGCAGCATAATCTCCGGCTTGTATTTGTCCACCAGCTGGCAGATGGCCCTGTAGTAAGGCTCCGTACGATAGTGATGGAATAGTGGGTCATCCATCAGATAGGCCTTGGAGGCTCCGTAGGCGAATGACTCCTGACATAGATCCTCCATCTTGTCGCCGATAACCACGGTGCACAGGTCGACACCCAGGGTTTTAGACAGGTCGGCACCTACACCCAATAATTCCCAGGAGACTGTGGCCGGCTTGCCATCGGTCTGCTCTACAAAGACCCATACACCTTTATACTCTTTCAGCCTGGCCGCTACCCCGGCTTCCTCCTCTACCACTTCTTCGACTTCGGCCACGGCTTTGGCACCGGCCTGTTTTGCCAGTTCATCGAGGAGCCGCTGCTCCTCCGGGGTCAAGTACATCTCGAGAGCTTCGGTAGGGCAGACCTTGACGCACTTGGCGCAGCCGATACAATTCTCCACGATGATGATGGGCTCGCCCTGGTCATTCATCTCTATCGCATCTTTGGGGCAGGACTCCTGGCAGAGAGCACCACAGGCGATACACTTGCCAGGAATGAGCCGGGCTACACCTCGAGGCTTCTTTATTTTCTTTTTCTGCTCCCTTTCTTCCATATTTAGCCTCACGTCTGTTCCAAGGAAAGGATGTCTTTCTCGACCAGGTTGTCTATTAATAGCTTGGCTGCATCCTCGGGCGCATTGAGCCCATCACCCAATATCTCGCCCTTAGCCCTTTCCGGTGAAAAGATCTTGCGCACCTGGGTAGCAGAACCCTTGAGTCCGATGCTTTCCTTGGCTAGGTCCATCACCTTGTTGTCCCACAATATCACCTCAGCATCCTCGGCCATCAGCCGCATGGGCACTGTAGGATATCGGGGTTGGTTAATCTCTCGCACCACTGTAATCAGGGCGGGCAATGGTGCCTCCACTATCTCGTGCCGTCCTTCCAGCTTGCGTCTGACCCTCACCTTTTTAGCCGAAAGATCCAGATTTTGGATTTGGTCGACCAGTGTCAGCTGTGAGTATCCCAGACGGGTAGCAATGCCAGGTCCCACCTGAGCCGTGTCTCCATCGATACTCTGCCTACCGCATATCACTACTGCCACTTCTTCTTTTTGGGAAAGCCTCCCTATGGCCTCGGCCAAAACCTTACTGGTAGCCAGGGTATCAGCTCCGCCAAAAGCACGGTCGCTCAGAAGTACCGCCTCGTCCGCTCCCAGGGCCAGCGCCTTTTTCAAGCTAACCTCAGTATTGGGAGGCCCCATAGAGATCACGGCCACGCGAAAACCATATTTATCTTTGAGCCTGAGGCTTTCTTCCAGTGCTGGGGTATCAAATGGATTTACAATAAATGGCACACCCTCTCTAATCAGTGTGCCGGTAACCGGGTCAGTCTTAACCTGAGTGGTATCTGGTACCTGCTTGATGCACGTGATCACTAACATTTGGATTAATCGCGGCGCAATGTCCTTACCAAATTCCTGTCGCAGTCGTATACGTTCAACTCAAGGGGCATTCTTCCCGGCAGTGAATGGGTGGCGCAGGCGTGACAGGGGTCATAGGCGCGGAAGCCCATCTCGACCATGTTGAGGATCCCCTCGGGCACCTCGCCCTTGTGGATCAGCGATTTTGCTGCTTTCTCCACCGACATGTTAATCGCCGCCGAGTTATTCTGCGTGGCTACGATCAGGTTGCATTTGGTAATGATCCCCTTGTCATCGGTTTCATAGTGGTGGATTAGGGTTCCTCGCGGCGCCTCCACTACACCCACTCCCTCTTTGGGGGTCTCCGTGGGCAGGTTTACGATGTCGGGAGAGGTTATCTCGGGGTCGTTTGCCAGTTGCTGCACCCGTTCAGCGGCATAGAGCGCCTCCACAAGCCGGGCCCAGTGGAACGCAAGGGTATTATGCACCGGCTTGCCGCCTAAAGTGGAAAACATCTTTTCATAGGCTTCCTGAGCCAGCGGCGTGGCCATGCCGTCGGCGACATTGAGGCGGGCGAGTGGGGCCACTCGAAAGACACCGCTGTCCTCCCCGTCCACGAATCCCTTCCAGCCGACATTCTTGAGGAAGGAGAATCTCACGTAGGTCCAGGGCTCGGCATGCTCCCTGATGTGATTAAGGTATTCCTGTGGTTTAAACTTGGCGAACTCTTTTCCGTTGGGGTCCACCACCCGGATATCGCCATCGTAGAAGTTCACCTTGTTATTCGCATCCACCATCCCCATATAATATGTTCGGTGCTTGTAGACATCCCCGGTGACCAGGTCAACATATTCTTTATTTCCAAGCACGATATCGTCGAAAAGTTTAAGTGCGAATTGGCAGAACTCAACGCCGTAGTCCCCGGCTTCAATGAGGGTTTTCTTTTCATCCTCATTGATTCCCTTTGATACGCCACCGGGCAGGCCGCAGGTAGGGGAAACAGGCTTTCCACCGATTATACGCAGAACGTTGCGCATCCTCTTTCTCATCTCGATGACCTTGCCACCGGCTTCCATCCCAACCTTGGCAATGACACCCAGGATATTCCTTTCCCCCGCAGGCGCGGTGGGGCCAACGACGAAGTCGGGGCCGCCGAGGAAGAAGAAGTGCAGTATGTGGTCTTCCGCTTGGAAGGCGTTATACATCAGCTCCCTTATCTTCTTCGCCGCTGACGTTGGCTCCACTTTGAACAGGTCGTCAAGGGCTTTAGTGCCCGCCATGTGGTGGGCGGTGGGACACACCCCGCAAATCATGGTGGTTATACGGGGTACCTCCTCGGCGGGCCTTCCCTCACAGAACTTCTCGAAGCCACGCAGTTCCGGGATCTGCAGATATGCCCTTTCCACCTCGCCATCCCCATCGAGAAATATCTCGATTTTTCCGTGGCCCTCAAGCCGGGTTATCGGGTCTATGGTTATCTTTTTCATGCTATCTACAACTCCTCTGCCTTACATTCTCTTTCTTCCCAGAAGTGAAGCGGGCAGGCTAAACCTGTAGAATGTTCCCGCCGGGTCGGCAATCCCCTCGATCAACCTGGTGACATCTTCTTCCGTCATCTTTTCCTCCTCCTCAATCCCTAAAATAGAGGCGATCATGGAAAGCCCTTTTGCCCCCTGGTCGATAACGCCATCCACCGGGCCGAAGCACCCCCGGCATGGCATGTTAGCCGTGATGCATGTTTCACCGCACCCGGAGCGGGTGGCCGGCCCCATGCAGATCAATCCCTGGTCAAGGAAACATTTCTCCGGGTCGATCTTGATCTGCCACGGCCGCTTTATCTCCTTGATCGAAAGTTTCTCCGGCTTTGAGTCCTTCCGCGGACAGCTATCGCACAGGGCTTTATTCGGTGCAAGCACCGCCCCCTTCTCGGGGAGTTTTCCTTCGAGGATGGCGTTTACTGCGTTCAATATCAGATCCGGTGGCGGGGGACAGCCGGGGAGGTAATAATCTACCGGGATAGTTTGGTCAAGCGTCTTCACCGTGTCGTAAAACTCAGGCAGGGTAAGCTCAAAGCCGTCAACCGTGGTCTTCAACTTAGGTGTGACGCCATCGGGATTTTCCATGGTTGGGACTTCTATATATTGCCTTTGAAATATCGTCTCCCGGTTCCAGAAGTTGGCCAACCCCGGGATCCCGCCGAGATGGGCGCAGGCGCCAAAGGCAACGACAAGCCCAGATTTTTGCCTCAGCAGCTTTACCATCTCCTCCTGCTCTTCCAGCCTCACCGCTCCGTTTATAAAGCTCACCGCTATCTCGCCATCGCTTAACGCCTCAACATCCTTCCGTTTGAAATCCAGCGCCACAGGCCATAAAACGATGTCTACAGCATCCGCCACCTTGAGTAAATCCTCATTGAGGTCAACTAATGCCTCTTCGCACCCCCCACACGAAGCGCACCAGTAAAAAGCCACCTTTGGTTTAGCCATTTTTACCCCCTTTCGTTATTATAGCATGACGAAGGAAAGATTTTAGTTACAGAAGTAATAAAAAAACCGACACCCGAGTACAGTTCCCGAAGTGGCGGTTCCACTACTAATTCCCTGTTGCCAGGTGACAAACTACAGGCAACGCTTGTTCGGTATACTTCGTATTTGATCGTTAGCGCCTCACTCAATCATTATTACTCAGCGGCTAGCTTGCCCACTCATGGCCTTTTGGCTGATAGGGCAACACCTTTTTGGGGCAGAATTCCTTTATACTAAGTATGCCTATCTAACTAGTGTAGAAGTTTGTTAATTCTTTCACATTCTAGCATTTTCCATAGGAAATCGTCAATCTTATGTACTCGTCCAGTACATTGGTGAGGCGTCACCGTTCACCTGATTTTCCCCGTCATTGCGAGCAGCCCTGGTGACAAAGCAATCCCGGTTTTTTCCACCCACCCACCCTGGCATGTATTTAACATTGGGTAGCCTAGAGCATCGGCTCTAGGCGTTGTTGGAGCGGATGCTCCAACCTACCCATAAACAGAGACCACCGCCCCCTCCGCTTTGCGAGAGTCCGACTTATCGGACGATATAGGCCGAAGTCTCCCCCGATCTAGGCCGAAGTGTCGGCCGACCTCGCGGCCTCGGGGTCTGGGGGACTCCCCTTTATGACTCCTACCTATCTGAACGAGATCATCTTACCTGCCTACTGTGGGATTCATTAAGGCCTTAACAGCCTTTTCAAGTGGCTGTCGTGGTCAATTAAAAGCTGTAGCTTTTTCTTAAGTAGTGATATGAATATATGGAACTCTATTGATTGAGAGGGGCTTGACAGCGGACTTAGAGCGGGCCATACTACGGCCAACCGATGAGCAGGGGGAACGCATGAAAAATGTCGCTATCACCGGCATCGGGGGATACCTCGGTGGTCGGTTGCTCTACAGGCTGGAGCAGGAAGACGAAGTGGAGCGCATCGTCGGCATCGACATCAAGGCACCCAGCGCTGCCTCTACCAAGCTGAAGTTTTACCAGCAGGATGTACGGGAGCCCTTCGCCGATATCTTCGCCGATAATCAGATCGACACTGCCTTGCACCTAGCCTTTCAGGTTACGCCGGTTCACGATGAGACCGGGTCCCATAGCATCAATATCGAGGGCTCACAGAACTTCCTCGAAGCCTGCCGGCAGGCTTCGGTGAGTCACCTCTTCTATATGAGCAGCCACACGACTTATGGGGCACATGCCGACAATCCCGAATCGATTACCGAGGACGCGCCGCTGCGGCCGACCCCTGATTTCCTCTACCCCAACGACAAGGCCAGGGTCGATCTGATGTTCCAGGACTTCATGGCAAACCACCCGGATACCTGTGTAACCATCGTGCGCACCGTCGCGGTAACCGGCCCTCACATTGTCGCTGGGGGACTGACCGTTCTGTTTACCCCGGTGATGATTCGAGCTAGCGGACACGACCCGCTGTGGCAGTTCATCCACGAGGACGACCTGGTGGAGGTGGTCACAGTCCTGCTAAAGCAGAAGCAGAAGGGGATATTCAATGTTGCCGGCGAGGGAGGCCTGCGCTATACCGAGATGATAAAGGCGGTAGGCAAACGGTCTATTGCGCTCCCGGCAGGCCTGCTGTCAAGGTTCACACGGCTTTCCTGGCAGCTACACCTCCAGTCGCGGTCCCCGGGTGGTGTGGAGATTCTTAAATACCCCATAGTTGTCAACACGGAGAAGGTGC
>SOIC01000096.1 GCA_004377275.1 Dehalococcoidia bacterium | reverse complement strand
GGCGGCAGAAGAAGGACTTCCCACTGCCCGGCAGGCCACTTACCACAATAAAGGCCGGGGTGATGGTTGGTTCGGGCAATTCGCCCAGGCTTTCCATCAGCCGTTGCACATCTTTCCTGGTTTGGGTATCTTCCATGCCCTTTTTCGCTCTTTCCGTTCCTTTCGCCTTTTATCTATTGTCGCACGCCGGTTTTGTTGCCATATCATAGGCCATCTGGGCTGGGCAAAACAGGGATTTCACCACAGGTGGCGAGGCCTGAAGTTCCGCTCCGGCTTCAGAAATGGGCCTCCTCAGCCTTCGGCATAAAAGGTAATGGCCAGCACTCCGGGGCCGGCATGGACCCCCATGCCAGGGGTGAACCCGGTGAGATAAAGCTCCACACAGTTAAATCGGGAGGCAATCTCAGCCTTGAGTTTCTCCCCATCCTCCAGCTCATCAGCATGGTGCACGATGACATGCACCGGGGAGTCCCCAACCCGTTCCGCCATTATCTCCAGGAGGCGACTTACCGCCTTTGTTCTGGTCCGGGGACGCGCCACCGGCATCGTTTCTCCTGTGGAAGTAGCATGCTCCACGACCGGCTTTATCTTTAATAGCGATCCGGCCCAAGCCTGTGCCCTGCCGGTGCGACCGGTTCTCGCCAGGTAGAAGAGGGTATCCAACATCGCAACGAAATTTACCCTGGGCATCATACCGCGAACCACCTCAGTCACCTGAGCCAGGTCTGCCCCCTGGCTGGCAGCTCGAGCCGCTTCCAGGACGATAAGCCCCAGGGCACCTCCCACTGCCCGGCTGTCGATGACCTCGATAGCAGTGTTGGTGAGCACCTCTTTGGCCACATCTTTTGCTACCAGCGCAGTATCGTAGATCTTGCTTTGTCGCGACGTGAGGGTAATGCAGAGTATGCTCTCCGCCTGCTGGCTCAACTGGCGATAGGCACCGAGGAAATCCCCCGCCGATGGGGTGGAGGTGGTAGGGAGATTCTCTCTCCGCCGCATAATCCTGTAGACTTCGTCGGGACTCATGTCAATCCCATCGCGATAGCTCTTGCCTTCAAAGATTATCATGAGTGGCACTACACAAATATCATACTTCGCCACCAATTCCTCAGGTAGGCAAGCTGTGCTGTCAGTAACAATGCCAACTTTTCTCATCATAGCCTCCTTAGTCAACGTAAAAGGCGAGGCCGAGCAATCCCCGACCTGTAGCGTAGCCCATTATCGGGCTGAACTCACTGATCCAGAGTTCCCCGCAATTGAACTCCGATGCTACCTGCTCCTTGAGCCTCTGGGCCTCCTCAAGCGCATCGGCATGGACTACTGCCACATGCACCGGGTTTTCCCCAACCTTCTCTCGCATCAGTTGGATGATTCGCTTTACCCCGCGCTCTTTGGTCCTGGCGATGCCCACGAAATGCGCCGCCCCATCGGATATGCTCAATATCGGCTTGACACTGATGGCAGAGCCTATCTGTGACGCAATCTTAGGGATGCGTCCTGATCGGTATGCATAGCGGATGGTTTCCATAAGGGTCAGGAGATTGAGCTTCTCCCTCACCTCCTCCGCCGCTTTGAGAGCCTCAGCCAGGCTCTTGCCCTCCGCCACCGCTCTTGCCGCTGCCAGGACAACAAACCCCTCAGCAGCGGCGCAAGTCCGGGAGTCTAAAAGCTCGATGGTGGTCTGG
Organism: Dehalococcoidia bacterium; assembly: GCA_004377275.1. Taxonomy (GTDB): domain Bacteria; phylum Chloroflexota; class Dehalococcoidia; order E44-bin15; family E44-bin15; genus E29-bin15. The sequence goes on along the minus strand of SOIC01000096.1, from coordinate 2,241 downwards.
GGAAGCTCCTGCTTAGCCTGCTCTTTTGCCACCTGGGCCGTGTCGTGAAGTGCGCTGAGCTTGGCTGAGAGGGTGATGCAAAGAATGCTTTGCGCTCTGGTGCTTAGCTCACGGTAGGCCTCAAGATAATCTGCGGGGGAGGGTGCCGATGTAGTAAAACAATCGGGGTCCCTTTCTAAAAGCCGGTAGGCCTCTGAGGGGCTTATGTCCAGATACTCTTTGTATACCTTGCCATCGAAATGGATGTTTGAGGGAACTATTCGAATCCCGTACTGCTCCACCATCTCTCTGGTGAAGCAGGCTATGCTATCGGCGACAATGGCAACCTTATCCATGTTTATTTAACATTTCCTCCGTTAAATGAGAAATATGAGACGCGCAATGAGCAGCAGAATAATGATTGCCACCATGGGGGTGATATCGACCATGCCCAGCCTAGGAATGATGCGACGCAGCGGCGCCAGGATAGGCTCGGTAATCCTATCCAGGAAAACCACTATTGGGCTATAGGGGGAGATGGCAAACCAGGAGAGAATCGCCCGCACGAAAATGATAATGGCAAGCACTTGACATAAAATAGCGATGAAGTTGAGAAAGATGTCCATTTACCCGCTCAGCTCCTTAGCTTTTTCATATGCGGCAATCACCGCGCGCAGGAGCAGGTCTCTCAGCCCGCCCTCCTCTAACTTTAATAGACCCTGTGCCGTGGTTCCCCCGGGGGATGTAACCCTATCCCTTAACTCCTTGGGGTGCTGGCCTGTTTCCTGGGCAAGGCGTGCTGCCCCAAGGACTGTCTGTACCACCAGTTCCTCCACCATCTCATGTGGCAGCCCGATTTTTACCGCAGCGTCGACGAGCGCCTCGATGACTAGGAAGATGTAGGCAGGACCGCTGCCGCTAACCGCAGTCGCCATATCGATGTATTTCTCATCAGGCACATAGATCTCCCGGCCCAGCGCCCCCAAGATGGACCGTGCCGTCCCTTTCTGGCGCTGGCTCACCTCGCTCGAGGCGGTCCATACGCTCATTCCCTGGCCGATCTGGGCTGGGGTATTGGGCATCGCGCGAACCACTGACCGATGCTCCAGGCCTTTGGCGATGGTGGCCATCGCCGCCCCGGCGACGATGGAGAGGACAAGCTGACCTCGGGTGAACCGACCCTCCAGTTCGGGCATAAGCTCAGCCAAATTCTGAGGCTTAACGGCGATAACGACAATGTTGGAGCCTTTTACAGCGATGCCATAATCATCCGTCACTCTAACCCTGTATTCCTTTTTTAGGCTGGCTAGTCGCGCGGCGCTGACGTCATTAACGATAATGTCTTGAGGCGTGGTCAGCCCTTTATTGAGAATCCCCCTGATCATCGCATCCCCCATGACCCCACCACCGATAAAGGCAATCTTCATGCGTTATCCGCCTTCTCCAGTATCCCTCTTATTTCGCCCTGAGATTTATCCTTTAAGGATACGTGCTTTTGACACTGCACGTCACGAAAGTTCACCATTTCCTGGTCCGTATTAATTCTGCCCCCTAGGAGGATAACCAGATCGTCGCCGCCTTTCACCTTAAGCCTCTTGGTGTGATTATAAAGGATGTCAGCCAGTAAACCGGTATTGTCATTATCGGTAGAGATCATGATAAAGGTGGCCACCCCTCCACCGCGGAAGGATGTCCCTAAACGCCTCACATCAATAGATATGTCTTGAATAGTCTCCAAATCCCGCAGCAGGGAATCTGGGGGTGTAAGGTGACCCGTCTGCAACATAACCCTTAGCTCACGCCTGGCTATCATTTTCTCGAACTAATCCCCCTTTTCAGTTTCATGTGTTTCCGTTTTCCCTATCCCCACTCCCCGAATATGGCGCGCCCGATCCTCACCATCGTGGCTCCCTCCCCTACGGCAACCTCAAAGTCATCGCTCATCCCCATGGAGAGGTGCTCAAGGCCCAGGGAGTCGCGAAGCTCTCTCAGCCTTCGAAAGATGGGTCGAACCTCTTCAGGGTCGCTAACCAGGGGGGCAATGGTCATTAGCCCCTTCACCTTAAGCATGGAAAGGCGAGCGACATCTTCCGCCGCCTTGGGCAATTCGGCCTCTGAAAAGCCGCTCTTTGGTTCCTCCCCTGAGATGTTGACCTGAAGCAACACGGGAACGGTGTTTCGAGCGCGGCCGCTCAACGCCTCTGCTAATCTAAGCGAATCGATGCTATGAATTATATCAAAAATCTCCACCGCTGTCTTAAC